>NZ_JBTVYK010000064.1:0-40311 GCF_054788135.1 Streptomyces sp. O3 | reverse complement strand
CAGAGACAAGACCCAACGAAAACAAACCACGAGCACCTAACACCACACTAAAAAACCCAACACCAAGACCACCCTGGCGGCCTGGCGCGCTCGGCCGCGCAGCGACGTGGGCAGAGTGCTCGCCACCGGCGAAGCATTCAGCCGAACGCAGAGCGCGGGACCTCGGCGTACGCGAGTTCCCAGTCCGGGGAGAGAGCCCCGCCAGACCTGAGGACACGCCCCAGCTCGGCACGGCTGGGACGCTCACGGCCGCTGCTCAGACAGCAGACTTTGGCGGATTGGGAACGCCGGGACCACCGTCCGGCACCGGCCTGACGGCCCGGTAGCAGGTGTTGTGCCAGTAAGCGGCTACGGATGCGCGCGTGATCCGGCGCGCAAGCTCAAGCGGCCCGATTGCGTTGCCACAGCTCTCACACTCGGTGCCGCCCGGCGCGTACGTCACATACTCCACATCATCAGCCTTAGGAGCCGTAGAAGAGTTCTGCATCCTGGTCATCGGTCCGCCGTCCGTCGGGGCTTCGGTACTGCCTCAAAGTTCGGCGCAGATGGGTACGCTCGGCTAGCAGGGGCCGTGACACAACAACGCTGTATCAAAGGAGCGTTGAGCTTTGGCCACAACTTACGGTGAATGGCTGGCAGAACGACGCAAAGAGAAAGGCTGGACACAGCAACAGCTAGCAGACAAAGCCTTCCTCACCCGCTCGCTGATCGCCGCCATCGAGCAGGGACAACGCTACCCCTCCGAACGCGACGCAAAACAACTCGACAAAGCCCTCGACATCTCCGGAGACGTACTCACCACCTTCCGACCGGGACAGGCGACAGGCGACAGGCGACAGGCGACAGGCAACGTTCCCGACTGGTTCGAGACTGGCCGAGAGTTCGAGCAAAAGGCCGTAGTCATCCGAAAGTTCGGCCTCAGCTTCGTGCCTGGAATCCTCCAGACGAAGAGATACGCAGATGCGGTGCTGAGGCGCGCCTACCCGCCTACGAGTGAAGATCAGCGACACAAAGACGTTGTGACAAGGCTTGAGCGAGCCGCCATTCTCGATGATCCCGTGACTCCCGTGGTGTGGGCCCTGCTCGATGAAGGGGTCTTACGGCGGCCGTTCGGCGCTGGCGTCCCCCTCTTGGCTGGCATGGTCAGCCTCATGTGGTTCGAGGATCAGCCGCACGGCCCCGCTCTCCTGGTCACACCGGCCGCCTGGTCCTCACTCGTGTCCGCAATCCAGTCCGGCACACTCAACACCTGAACCACTGCCCCACCCCACAGCCCCCCCCCCCGCCCCCCTGCGTCCAGCAGGGAGGCCTGCTGAATCACCCGGTGAAACCGGGGTCGGCCCGCGCATCCGGGACCGAGCTGAGATCTTGAGGCAGCGCTCCCCGTGCTGATGAAGGCCGACGCCGCCCTCGTCCGCCGCTGGCGTACCGCGCCGTCCCTGCCGGGAGACGCGCTTCTGCCGGGGCGGCCCGACAGTGGTGGGTCGACCCCGGCAGGGTGGGGAGTCACGCCCTGGCCTTCTCCAGAGCGCTCACTGGTGGTTGTGCAACTTCCGGCGTCGTTGCACCGCTGCCGCGGTCAAGGCGCCTGCCGCGAGCAGTGCTGCGGCGATCCCTGAGATCAGCCCGGTGTGCGAGGAACCCGTGTCGGGCAGGGAGGGTGATCCGCTGGGCGACCCGGACGTCGGTGCGGGCGTCGGCGGCTCCGGCGAGGGTGTCGGGGACGGAGGCTCGGTGGGCTCGGACTCTGAGGGTGACGGGGACGGAGAGGGGGGTTCCGTCGGCTCCGACGGGGACGGCGACGGGGGTTCCGTCGGCTCCGACGGGGACGGCGACGGGGGTTCCGTGGGCTCTGATGGGGAAGGGGAGGGGGGTGGGGGTGTGGTTACTTCGTCTACTACCCAGGGGGCTTCTGTTGCGAGTAGGGGCAGTGTTGAGCCGTTCGGTTGGCGGCGGTCGCCGGCGATCGCGATCTTGTTCCAGGTGCGTTCTCCGCCCTCGAACGGCTCGCCCGCCGCGGCCTCGTCGGGTACCGCCATGGTCCAGGTGAGCGTGTAGCGTTCGCCGGCCTCGAAGACGTGCCCGTCGAAGTCGAAGCGGAGGGAGCGGATGCGGTTCCAGGCGTCGACCTGGTCGGCGGGCACGAAGGACGGGTCGGGGTCGCCGTCGCACTGGAAGGGGGCGCTCTTGTCGGGGCTGTTGTCCATCTCGGGGCGGCACGGGTCGGCCTCGGTCGAGTAGGTGATCGTCACCGGCGCGGAGTCCGTGTCGACCGGTCCGGTGAGCGTGGGGCGCCACTGGCTGGTGACGTCGTCTTCGTACCGTCCGCTGGTCACGCCGGGGGTTCCGGGTGCGGGCAGCAGGTCGTAGGCGACGACGTTGGTGAGGTCGGTGTTGCCCATGTTGCCGAGCACGGTGCGGTATTCGACGGTGCCGCTGACCGTGGACTGGCCGACCTCGTCCTCTTGGCCCGGTACTTCCGCGGAGCCCTTGAAGGCGTCGTCCTGGTCGCCTTTGACCTCTTTGGTGACGAACAGCGCGGAGGACTCGGCGATGGCGAAGTCGTCGGTGGCCTCGGCGACGTTCTCGCTGGTGTCGCCGTCTCCGTCGATGTCGTGGCGGTCGGTTGTGCGGGTGTTGACGGGCCGCTCGGCGTCGTAGAGACCGGCGCGGTTGCCGGCGTAGTCGGCGTCGTCGGGCGTGCCGCCGTAGGTGCCGCTGTCGACGCCGGGTTTGACCGTGGTGCGGAACTCGTAGACGCAGGAGGAGTTGTTCGCGGGGATCTCCGCGCCCGGTTCGGCGGTGAGTTCGACGCGGGTGCGGCCGTCGGTGGCTTCGGTGACGGCCTCGGTGAAGCGGTCGCTGGCGGGGCAGTGGCCGGGCTGGTCGTCGGCGAGGGTCCAGGAGCCCTTGACGTAGGCGAGCTGGCTGGGCACCAGGTCGACGTAGCGGGGGCGCAGCGGTGAGGAGCCGGTCTGGTAGCGGTCGTTGGTGAGGGTGGCGGTCCAGAGGTGGGTGCCGCCGGGGCCGACCGGGGTGGGGTCGGTGGACTTGCGCAGGTCGGGCTGGGATACCTCGGGCTCGATGTGGAAGCTGGTGCAGGATTCTTCGTCGGCGGTGCCGCTGGCGCCGGTGAGGTCCAGTTGTGCGCAGTTGTCGACGTCGCCGTCGCCGCTGCCGTCGGGGAGTGCGGAGGCGTCGGCGCGGCCGGAGATCTGGACGATGAGGCTGGTGCGTGCGGGCAGGTCGGGGATGTCGACGCGGATGGCTGTCAGGTCGCCGAGGTCTCGCAGGTCGATGGTCTGTCCGGTGGGTGTGAGGGTTTCGGTGGTGCCGTCGTGGCGGGTCGCGGTCACGGTCCAGTCGCCGCTGTAGGTGCCGCCTGATGCTGTGGACAGGCTGAGCGTCAGGGCGTCGAAGCCGTCGGGCAGCGTGTCGTTGAGGCGGGCGTCGGCGGTGTCGGTGCCGGTGTTGGCGAGGCGTAGCACGTAGGACACGCGCTGTCCGTCGGCGGCGAGTGGGGTGTCGACGGATTTGTCGAGGGTGCCGGATACTTCGCCGCTGCCGGTGCCGATGACGGTGTCCAGCTCGTCGGTCTTGGTGATTTTCTCGGTGTCCGGGCCGTGGGGGTCGCCGGTGAGGGTGGCGGTGTCGGTGAGGGTGGCGCCGTCTTCGGCGTTGTCGCTCACTCGCACGGTGATTTCGTGGACCACGCCGTAGGGGTAGTCGGTGACCTGTGCCAGCTGGTCGCCGGGGCGGTCGGGGTCGGTGTCGACGGGCCAGCTGATGGTGCGGGTGTCGGGGTCGTATGTGTAGCCGGTGGGGGTGGCGTCGACCAGTTCGACGCCTTCGGGGAGTGCGTCGGTGAGGGCGGTGTTCTCCAGGGCGAGGTTGCCGCGCGGGCGGTTGGCGTTGCGGGGGTCGTTGGTGGCGGTGACCTTGTAGGTGAGGGTCTCGCCGGGGCGCGCGGTCGTGGGGCCTTCCTTGCGGATGGCCGGGTTGGGCTCGGCGGTGACTTCTACTTCGGCGTCGTCGGTGCTGGGGGTGCCGTCGCCGTTGGCGGCGGTCGCTGACATCTGTGCTGTCTGTCCGCCTGGCGGTGTCCAGTAGTCCTCGGTGGGCCAGCTGACGGTGAGCTGGGAGCTCTGGCCGCTGGCGATGGAGCTGTAGGTGACGGTGACGCTGCCGTCGTCGTGGGGGGTCACGTCTGTGACGCCGGGCGGGTAGGGCTGGGACACCACGCCTGTGCCGAAGGCGCCGGGCGGGGGTGTGAAGGTGACGGTCACGTCTTGGCAGTCGCCGGGGATGGAGCACTGGATGAACCCGTTGTATGTGACGTGGTCGCCTGAGGGGACCGGTGTGGTGGCCGGGTCGAGGCGGACGCTCATGCGGGCGTCGGCGCGCGCGGAGCTGCCGTGCGGGACGAGCGCGAGTGCCGCGAGGGCGACGAACAGGACGGTCGCCGCGGCGATGGCCGCGCGACGGTACCGGTGGGCGATGAGGATCACGGCGCTTCCGACCACGAGGGGATATGCGTACGTGTCAACTGTGTGGTGGTGCCGGGCGCGCCCCGCGTTGCGACAAAGCGATAACCACTTTTTTCACTGAAACGGACCTGCGTTCGGTGCCGGTGACGGCTCTCAGCCGGTGGCGGTGGGCATGATGGCGTCTAGGTCGGTGTGCGTGCCGCGTGTGTACGCGGCGTCGAACGCGGCGTCGTCCAGGGTGGTCCGTATGCGGGTCTCGATGCGGGTGGTGTCGCCTCGATCTTCAACGCGTGAGGTCGGTGCTCAGCGCCACAGGAGGGCGATGACTCCGAGCACGAGGAAGACCGCGGCGTGCGTGGCGAGGACGATGCGCAGCACGCGGCCGGTGTCGACGGGCGCGGACGCTTGGGTGCGTACGGCGGTGTCGGTCTCGGTCGGCGCGGTCTTTACGACGGTCGTGCCGGGTGCGGCACGGGTGTCGGTGTGGTCGTCGGCATGCGCTGTCCTTGCTGGTGAGGGGCTGGATGTGCCGGAACCGCCGGGCGAGTTGGCGGCGAGTTCGGCCGCGAGGAGTACGCGGGCCACGGATCCGCCGGAGGCCAGTGCGGCGCTGACATTCTGGATGCCGACGAGTTGCAGCGCCGGGTAGCCCAGGACGTGGGCGGCGGCGCTCTGGCTGGCGGCGAACATGGCGTTGGCGCCCGTGTTGGAGCCGGCGAGGAAGCCGCCGACCGCGCCGATCCACGGGGCGAGCAGCAGATAGGCGGGGCCGAGCGCAGCGCACGCCTCGGCGATCTCGCGGCTCATGCCGGTGACCGTGAGGAGGGTGCCGAGGATCAGGAACAGGGCGGTGGTGAGGGTGACTTGCCACCAGCGGCCGAAGGCGGTGCGTACGGCGGTGGGCAGTATCGGGTCGCCGACGCCGAGCAGGCGCGGGGTGAGCGCGGTGGTGAGCAGGAGCCAGCCGGCGGGTCCCGCGATCACGGTCCACCAGCCCTCCTCGATCCCGGCCGCGCCGAGGGCGGCGCGGCCGGCGAGCAGGCCCAGCACGAGGAAGGCGTACGGGGCGAAAGCGCGGGCGACCGGCTCGGGCTCCCTGGTCGCGGGCTTCTGCAGGCGGGAGACGAGCAACAGGACGGCGATCGTGGCGAGGCCGCCGAGTACGCCGGCGAGCGGGACGCCGATATAGGTGTTGACAGCCCATACAGTGAGCCACAACGTGCCGGTGGCGAGCAGGAGTTCACCGGTGTCTGACAGCGCACGCCGGGGCCCGTAGGCGACAGCGAGTGCCACGGCGCCGCAGATGAGGAAGACAGGCGCGGAGAGGAGCGCGGATACGACGCCGAGTTCCTGGAAGTCGACCTGTCCGAGTTCGGCGGAGACCAGGCTGCCGGGCGCGAGGGAGCCCCACGGCACGGTGACGAGGCCGAGCAAGCCGATGACGGCTGCCCTGACCGGGACGAGGCCGAGCCTGCGGAGCAGCGGGATGGCGACGACGACGCCGATGCCGAAGCCGGTGAGGGACTCGGCGAACGGGGTCACGCCGAACACGATGAGCAGCAGGGCCCGGCTGCGGGAGTTACAGGCGCCGCTGAGGCGGTCGCCGAGGCGGGCCTGGGCCCCGGTCCGGGACATCAGCTCGCTGAGGAGGATGCCGCCGAAGAGGATCGCTGCGAGCTCGACGAGCGTGGGCAGCATATGGAGTTGGGCGTCGCCGAGGTCCGCGAGCGGTATACGGAACGTGGTGGCGGTGAGGACGGCGGCGGTGCCGAGGGCCGCGAGGGCCGCGTAGAGGGCGCGTACTTTCGCGGCGAGGAGCCCGAGGGTGGCGAGGATGGGGAGGGTCGCCAGGAGTGCGTTCATCGGGTGGCTGCCTTCGTTGTGGCTCGGGTGGAGGTTCCTCGCGCGCGGGGCACGTGGGTGCGGGCCTGTTCGAGCAGGGCGCGGACGCTGCGGTCGGCGTCGATCTCCGGTCGTCGGCTGGTGCCGAGGCCGGGGATGTGCCGCTTGCCGGCCGGCCCGCCGAACGTGACGGAACCGAGCGAGTCGACGGCGACGATCCGGGTGCCCGGTGAGTGCTCACGGAAGTAGTCGGTGCAGCCCATGAGCGTGCCCGTGGTGCCCGCGCCGATGAACAGGTGGTCGATGTCCCAGCCCTGCCGGGCGATAGCGGCCGCGGTGCGCTCGTAGTGGGCGCGCGGGCTGGCCGGATTGGCGTACTGGTTGGGCCACACCAGTGAGTCGTCCTCGGCGAGCCGCTGGTGGATGTAGTCGATACGGGTCTGCAAGTAGCCGCCGTTGGGGTCGCGTTCGGTGACGACGACGACATCGGCGCCGAATGCCTCCATCAGACCGATGCTCTGTCGGGAGGTGTTCGGGTCGGCCACGCAGACGAAGGAGTAGCCTCGGGCGGCGCACACGGAACTGAGCGCGATCCCGAGATTTCCGGAGGACGATTCGATTACCTTCCCGCCGGGTTTGAGCATCCCTCTGTTCTCGGCGTCCTCGATCAGGCCGACCGTGCCTTGATTTTGATGGAGCCGGCTGGGTTGAGGCCCTCTATCTTCAACTTCAGATCGATATGTGGAATGAATCCGTCCAGGTCCATGAAGACGCTGTCCAGAACCAGTTCATGAGCATTCCGGTAGAGCATCGGACCTCGCCGTCACGGCCGACTGCTCTCAATCCGGGATGGAGACTTTGTCACTTGTCACCCGTTGCGGGCGGGTGTCACGTCGCGGGATGGGACAGGCAGGGTAGGAGAATGCGGCCATGGACAATCCAGACAGCAGAATTCTGCTCTTTCGTAACACCATGCGTATCAGCGACGGACACCTGGAGGGTTTCCGCGACGCCACGGCCAGAGCGGTCGAGTTTGTCGAGCGGCACGGCCCTCAGCTCATGGTGGAGGTGTTCATCGACGAGCGACGACTGCTCGCGGACAGCTTTCAGCTCTACAGCGATTCGGATGCCGTACGGGCGCACTGGCAGATGTCGGCCCCGTACATCGACGACGTGATGGACCACTGCCGGGTGGAGCGCTTCGAGGTGTTCGGGGAGCCGGACGCGGACGTGGTGGCCGGTGTGCGGAAAGCGCTCGGCGACCAGGTGTCGCCCTCGTTCTCACCGCGCTTCACGGGGTTCCTGCGTGTCGACGCGCTGCGGCCGGGACGGTAGGGGCGGCCGACCGTCGACAGCGCCAGTCGAAGCCGGGCGGCCGCACCGGGCAACGGACCGCTCAGGGGTTCGTCAGGTCTCGGGGGGTCAGGACCGTCGCCCCTGGCACCGGTCCGCTGGTGACCCGGACCGCCCTGCAGGTGCGCGCGGCAAGCAGCGACTGCGCGACCGCCTGCGCCGATTCCGCGTCCTTGGCGAGGAAGGCGGTGGTCGGACCCGAGCCAGAGACCAGCGACGCGAGGGCGCCGCCGTCCAGCCCGACCGCAAGAGTCCGCTCCAGATCGGCGCGGAGGGCGAGCGCGGCCGGTTGCAGGTCGTTGCTCAGCACGCCGGACAGGGCTACCGCGTCGCCGCCCCGCAAGGCCTCGATCAGCGCCGGGGATGCCTTGGGGGCCGGAACCTCACAGCCCTCCCAGAGACGGTCGTACTCGCGGTACACGGCCGGGGTGGAGAGGCCGTCGTCGGCGAGCGCGAAGACCCAGTGGAACGTGCCGCCCACCTCGAGTGGGGTGAGTTGCTCGCCCCGTCCCCGTCCCAGGGCCGCACCGCCTACCAGGGCGAACGGAACGTCACTGCCCAACTCCGCGCAGATGTCGAGTAGTTCCGCGCGGGAGGCGTTCGTGCCCCAGAGCGCGTCGCAGGCCACCAGTGCACCCGCCGCGTCAGCGCTGCCGCCCGCCATACCGCCCGCGACCGGGATGTCCTTGGCGATGTGCAGATGGACGTCCGGAGACACGCCGTACCGCTCGGCCAGCGCCACCGCCGCCCGCACCGCCAAGTTGCTCTGGTCCAGCGGGACCTGGCCCGCGTCCGGGCCCGCACACGTCACCTGCAGCGAGTCGCCAGGCGTCGCCGTGACCTCGTCGTACAGGCCCACCGCCAGAAACACGTTGGCCAGGTCGTGGTATCCGTCCGCGCGGGCACCGCCCACCGCCAGCTGGACGTTGACCTTCGCCGCCACCCTTACTGTCACACTCACTGACCCACTCCCCGGTCGCCGTGTCCTGACGCGTCCGCAGCGCGGGACGCGGCTCAAGCGTACGAACGTCCCCCGTCCCGCCGGACGCCGAATGCGGAAGCTGACATAGTGCCGGTGTGCGGCGACTGGGGCCCCGGCCTGGCCCTTACGCTGCAACGGCCCTGACGACGGCGCTGGCTGTGCGGTCGTCAGGATGGTCGGCCGTATCCGGGAGGCGGCGCCTTCGGGGGTCGACATGTACATGGACACGTTCGCGCGAAACGATCTGACGACCGCGGTCGATCTGCTGGCCAGGCGTGGCCGGATCGTGCTGCTCTCCGGTCTGGAGACGTGTCCCACGCTGCCGGTGGGCCGGCTGTACGTGAAGGACTGCTCGTCGGCGGTTCGCTGCGTCCGCCTGCGGTGTACGCGCTGCCGTTGAGCGCGGTGGCCGAGGCGCGTCGCCTCGTGGAGACGGGTGCGGCGTGGGGGGGGAAGGGCGTGCTGCGCATGGGCGGATGACGGTGTGCGCCACGGTGCCGCCGTGAACCTGACCAACCCTCGGGGAAGTTTCTGGAGGGCGGTGCGGAGCACTGCGAGGCTCGTTCGTATGACTTCCATCATCGACAACAGCTCCCTCTTCGACCTGACTGCCGACATTTCGTCGAGGCGACCGGGGACGAGGGCTACGGCGTGGTGAGCGATCTGACCCGCAACGGTGAGTGGAGCCCGGAGTGTCAGGGCGGTGAGTGGGTCTCCGGGAAGCCCTGGGCTACCGCACGAAGTACGGCCGTGGATGCCCTGGGGGGTCTCTCCAGGGGCCACCGGGGCACTCCGAACTGCAGGGCCGGGCATGGCCACGCAGGCCCGTCTTCATGAACGGAGGAAGATCTACATGATCACCGGTAACCGCACAAAGAGACACTATGAGCAGAAGTATGCACGCCTTCAGGAAATGCGGCGCATGGATGTCCATGAGGAGTACAGCAAAATTTGGTGGATGTCCATAGATTACGAATTTCCATGGGATTTTACCGTAGCGGGCTCCCTCGCCTTCTTTAACAGTGTCGCACCAGCGCATATGGCTGCCCTGTTGGTGGAAACCGGCGAACTGACGGAGAACACACAGCGCAGGCTGGAGCACTTCGGTCTGATCAGTCTGGAGATAGCGCGCCGCGGCTTCAAGGACCCGCGCGGCAGAGCCGCTGTCCGCCAACTGAACCGCATCCACAAGAACGCGGTCAAGAGCATCAGCGACGAAAACCGGCAGTGGTCCATCAGTAACGATGACTACCTGTTCGTGCTGGGCACGAGCATGGTCATACCGGCCCGGTGGGTGGACCGCTACGCCTGGCGGCCGCTGAGCCGGCACGAGCGGGAAGCCCTCTATCTGCACATCAAGAAGCAGGGCGAACTCATGGGGATCAAGGAAATTCCTGGATCGTACGAGGACTTCGCAAAGTTCCACGATGACTACGTGGAAAAGCATTTCCGGTACTCACCCGATGCGGTGAGACTGTGGCAGGTCCTGCAAGGAATGATCATCGACCCCATGGTCGGCTGGCTGCCGGAGCGGGTGCGCCCGCTCGGCCGTCGGGTCGCCGCAGCGGCGGTACCCGCGCTCCTTACCCCGCACATGCGGAAGGCTTTCGGTGTCGGTGAGCCGTCACGCCTGCTCTGTCTGGCTGTCGACACCGCCCTCAGCGTGCGCGCGGCCTATGTGCGTCGACAGCCACCGCGCACCGAGCCGTCCGTCCCCGATCCGATGCCTACCCCGAGCTTCCCCACCGGTGAGTTCGACATCCAAAAGCTCGGCCCCGCGCACACCACGGGTGTGACAGCCGCCGACTGACGCGGGCCGGAGCCGCGGTGTGCGGGCATCGCGGCAACCGGTGGCTGCCGTACCATGAGCCGCGCCGTTCGGTCGGTTCAGTCGCGAGCCGCGTACCGCAGCACGGCGTCCAGCAGCTGTGCCTGCCGGACACTGTCCTGGTACGGGGCGGAGCCTGCTCGTACGGCTTCGGCGAACGCGGCCACGGTGTTGGCGACTTGGTCGTCGGGCCGCAGCGGGATCTCGTCAGCGCCGGAGTCTCCCTGGAGCACGGCTACCGGAAGCCGGTCGGCCGGCGGGGTGAAGACCCGGTCGAGTGTGATCCGTCCCTTGCTGCCACACAGCTCATAGGAGTCACGGTAGGCGTGGTCGAGCCCGAAGGCGAGTTGTGCGCTGACCCCGTTCGGGGTCTGCAGCAGCACGGCGCCGCCGGTGTCGACCTCGAATCCCGGCCCCGAGCTGAACGAGGCGCCGAGGACCGCCAGGTCGGGCCCGAGCAGGTGCAGTGCCGCGCGCAGGGGGTAGACACCGGTGTCCCATAGCGCGCCGCCGCCGAGTTCGGGGCGGTAGCGGATGTCGCCCGCGGGGCGCCGAGGGACGGTGAACCAGCCGTGGAACGACCTCAGTTCGCCGATGGCGCCCTCGGCCAGGAGCCGTCTCACCTGTGCGTGCTGGTCGTGGTGGACGAACATGATGTTCTCCATCAGCGCCAGGCCGCGGCGCTGAGCCAGCTCGCCGAGAGCGGCTGTTTCGGCCAGGTTCATGGTCACCGGCTTCTCTGCCAGCACGTGCTTGTCCTTCAACAGCGCCGCCTCGATCCACTCGGCGTGCAGGGCGAGCGGGACCGGTACGTACACCGCGTCCACAGTGTCGTCCGCCAGCAGCTCGGCGTATCCGTGCACCGGCCGGGCTCGGTACTCCGCGGCGAGCGGCCGTGCCCGGTCCAGGTCCCGGCTCGCCACCGCGGCCACCTCGGTGGTGGGGCAGGCGGCGAATGCGGGGAGCATCCGCCGCCTGGCGATATCGGCACAGCCGAGCACACCGATCCTGACCGGTTCCATCACGCCTCCTTCGGCGACCAGTTGGGCAGCAGCCCGGTGTCCAGGATGTCGGCCAGGCTGCGGGCCGTGGTGTCCTTCTGCGACATCAGGGGCGGTTCGGAGTGCCCCCAGGGCAGGGCGAGCTCGGGGTCCAGTGGATTGATGTCGATCTGTGTGCCGGGTGCGTACACCGTCGACATGGCGTAGCAGATGCGCGTGTTGTCGGTCAGCGCGAGGAACCCATGGCCGACGCCGTCCGGGATGTAGAGAGAGCGGCCGGAGTCCGCGTCGAGGGTGCAGACGTGATGCCGGCCGAACGCGGGGGAACCCACCCTCAGATCGACGATGATGTCCCGCAGCGCCCCTCGTACGCAGGTGACGTACTTGGCCTGCCCCGGTGGCCGGGCCACCATGTGGATACCGCGCAGCGTGCCCCGGCAGGACTCGGAATACGCGATCTGCCGGGGCACGAAAGGCTCTTCGAGTACTTGCTCCAGCCGGTCGGCGCGCAGGCTTTCGTGGAAGCTGCCGCGCTCGTCGGCCAAGAGTTCGGGGGTGACGGCAAAGGCCCCAGGGATCGCCGTCTCGGCGATACGCACCGTGCTGTCCTCTCTCGTACTGCTGCGGTAGGTGCGCTGCGCCGGTCAGGTCCGGGCGGCCACCAGCTTCTCCATTTCGCCTACGATCTCGCTGGGCAGTGGGAGTCCGGCGATCTCGCGGGACAGAATCCCGGCGCGCTCGCGGTAGCCAGGCTCACTGAGCAGCTTCTGGCACGCCTCGGTGATGTCCTGTTCGCCGCCGGACTCGATGAAGACCGCGGCGCCGAACTCCTCCACCTTCCGTATCGCCGCCGTGGGGAACTCCGGGTTCGCGATCAGCTGGGGTACGCCCGCGTTCAGCGACGTCATATCGGTGCCGCCGCCGCCATGATGCACTATCACGTCGCAGGTGGGGGCCAGGATGTCCAGCGGCACCCAGCCGATCCGTACGTTCGGCAGCGCGTCCCGCAGCTCCGCGGCGACGTTCTCCGGGGCCCCGACGATGACCTCCACTCCGAGGCTGCCGATGTTCTCGGCCAAGCGTTTCAGGGCGTCACCGCTGAACAGCCTGGTGCCTGCGGTGATGTACACCCGGGGGCGGTCCCCCTTGCTGTACATCCACGGCTCGAGCGGCTGCTGCGGATTGCCCGGAACCCATCGCATCGGCCGGGCCGGGAGCGCGTCCGCGGGCTGGAGGCTGGGCGGGCACACGTCCAGCCACAGGTCGGGGTCGGGCACCCGGTCCAGCCCCAGCTCGCCGAGCAGAGGCGCCAGCACCTCACGGGCTCCCGGGTCGTACATGCGGGTGTCAATGCGGTCCCATTCAAGGCGTACCGAGGGGATGCCGAGGTGCTGGGCCAGCAGGGGCGCGGTGTAGAACATTCCGCCGCCGACCACGATGTCGGGGCGCCAGTGCTCGGCGAGCTCCAGCAGGCGTTCCATGCTGTTCACGGCTATCTCGGCGTATCCCCGGCCCACCGCCTCGGCCCACTCCACCGGGTCCTTCGGCATCGCGCCCATGAAGGCGCTGACCTCTTCCACCGACAGCGGAGTGATCTCGACCGGTGGCAGCCCGACGCTCGCGATATTGGGCAGCACCCAGGTGATCCCGCCCATCAGGACCTGGTGGCCCGCGTTACGGGCGGCCGTCGCGAGCGGCGCGTGCGAGAAGATGGGATACGGGCTGTTGCCCGGAACGAACAGGACCTTCATCGTCTCTCCTTGTGGGACGGATCGCTGGCCGGTATCGGTCAGCCCGCTTGCGTCAGCGCCTCGGCAGCCCGGAAGCCGGAAAGCAGCGCGGCCTCTGTGGTGGGCGAGTTGAAGTAGTCACCCGCGAGCACCACTGGGGCGCCCTGCTGCTGCTCCATGACCCGGACAGCCTGGCGGTACCGCCCCGGCGCCGGGAGCGGGAAGCCGTACGGGCGCTCGGCTATCTGGAACGGTTCGGCCTCGCCTGGGAAGTTCGACCACAGGGTCTTCAACCACGGCAGGACCGCGGCGAACTGCTCCTGCGGCGGCTGGCCCAGCAGGCGTCTGGTGTTCGCCCGGCCCGGATAGGCGAATACCAGGAGCTTGTCGACCGTCCGGCCCTGCGCGTCGCGCACCTTGCGCGGATAGGTGATCATGTTGCGCAGTGGCTGGTCGCCTGGTCCGCCGGCCACGATGTGTGCCTCGGACGGCAGAGCCTCGGCGTCCACCAGGTAGGAGACCGACAGGGCTGGTTCGTACTGCTGGCTCTCGATGAACCGCCGTGCGTCGTCGCCCAAGACCTCTGCCGGGAGCGCGGCGGTGAGCTTTGCGGCGATCGGTGCCGGGGTGGCGAGCACGAGCTCGTCGAACGTCTCAGTGACAGGTTTTCCGCCCTCCCCGGCTGCGGTGACCTGCACTCCGGGTCCCGCCATCTGCACATCGGTCACCTCGTGTGCCAGGCGCAGATCGGCACCTTCCGCGTTCTTCTCGGCAATGATCTGCATGCCGTTGCGGAAGACGTAGAAGCCAGAGCCGCCCATCCATGCGAGGAGGCCCTTGGCGTGCACCGCGGAGACGTCTTCGGAGGCGAAGTTCCAGAATCCTTCGATCTGCGGTCGCAGCATGAAGTCGAAGCCGCGCTGCGACAACTGCTGGTAGCCCCACTCGGAGGCGCTCAGTCCGTCGTCGATCAGGGCGGCCTTGACCGGGTCGAAGAAGTCGATCTCGTTCTTGTTGCGGACCTGTTTGAGGGTGGTGCGCAGGAAGCTGAGCCGGTCGCGCAAGCTGACGTGCTTGTAGGTGAGCGGGCTGAACACGGAGTCCGGGGACAGGGCGACGGCGTCGCCGTTGTCGGAGATGTAGATGTTGCTGGAGAGTCGCATGAGTTCGCTCTCCAGGCCGTACTCGCTGATGAGCTCTGTCATCAGCTTGTAGAAGCTGACGTACATCAGGTTGATTCCGACGTTGGGTTCGATCTCCGGCCGGTGCCATGAGCGGGCCCGTCCGCCGAGCCCGTCGGCCGCTTCGTAGATGACGACTTCCCGGCCGGACGCGATGAGTTTCTTGGCAGCGGCGCTCCCGGCCATGCCGCCGCCGATCACCGCGGTTCGCTTGCCTGCACGTGTGCGCATGACGCCCTTCTGGTTTCTGGGAGGTGGGGTGAGATGACGCTGAAGGCGGCCGGACGACGAGGTCCGGGTGCCGCTTGTCCCAGGCGGCGTCGGCGCGGTTCGCTCGCACAGGCCTGGCCAGCCCCGGCGCGGTCTTCACGTACTGCCTTCCCACGACGACCTGCGCCGAGGTCATTACGCGCTCTTGCCTCAGCCAGACAGCACCCGGTGCCGCCCCGCGGTCTCAGGTGCCGCGACGGAACCGGACACCGGCTGTCTGCCGGGATCCGAGAAATCCTCGACGGCATCGCCGCATAGCCGGCAATCGGCAACAGTCGCACTCCCTGAGGTTTCACGGTGGCACGCATCCCTGCGTACAAGGGTGTCGGCGGCGGTGTCCGCTCCTCAACGCGGCGGCGGAGTGTGTGTCAGGTCCGCTCCACCGCGGCGCGGGACGGTCTGGGCGCCGCGGTGAAGGCGCCGGCCTTCGCGGCAGGACGCGAGGGCCGACGTCTTCCTCCGGTGGTGGGTCAGGTGGTTTGACGGCTGTCACCTGGCGGAGAACTGGCTCTTGGCCGCCGCGAACGGCTCCTCTTCTTCCTGCTCGTTCTCGTACTCGTCCTCCTCCGGCTGTGGAGCCTCGCCGGAGGGGACGGCGCCGCGGTTCTTGCGCAGCGTGGTGAGCGCGATGGCCGCGCTGACGGCGGCGATGACCGCGCAGGCGATGCCGACCGAGTTGAGCCCGTTGGTATAGGCCTCCCTTGCGGCGGCCAGCAGGTCCTCCCCCGAGGCGACGGGCAGGTCCTGGGCGGCTGCGATGGCGTTTTCCATGCTCTCCTCGGCGACGTCAGCGGCGGCGTCAGGGGTGCTGTCGGGCACGCTGATGGTGCCGCGGTAGACGGAGGCGCCGAGGCTGCCGAGTGTGGCGATGCCGAGTGCGGTGCCCAGGTCACCGCTGATGGAGGAGAGGGCAGCCGCCGATCCGGCCTTCTCCGGCGGGACGGATCCAACAACCAGGTTGGTGCCGAGCGCCCCAATGGTGCCGACGCCGATGAAGATGATCACCAGGCCGGCGATCAGCAGCGGCATCCCACCGATCGGGTCGACGAAGACGATCAGCAGGTAGCCGATCATGCCGATGAGGAGGCCCACGCCGATGACGGTGCTGAGCGGGTGCCGCTTGGCGAAGACCGGGGCCACCTGCGCGGCGATGATCGAGGCGATGGCCGCGGGCACCATCCACAGGCCGGCCTCCATCGGCGAGAGTCCCTCCACCATCTGGAGGAATCCGGTGATGAAGAGGTAGCCGCCGCCGGTGCCGAGCATCGCGACCATCAGGATCAGCAGCGCGGCGGTGAACGCGCCCACCTTGAAGAGCTTCAGGTCAAGCAGCGGGTTGGCCAGCTTGCCCTGCCGCGACACGAACACCGCGCCGATGGCGAGGCCGACGACGAGCGCGGTGGCCGGCACCGGCTCGAAGCCGTAGCGCGCCAGCTCCTTCAGCCCGTAGATGATCGGCAGGATCGATGCCAGCGACAGCACGACGCTGAACAGGTCGAGCTTGCCGGCGTTGGGGTCCTTGTACTCCGGGAGGAGAATGGGGGCGACGATCAGCAGCACCACCATGACGGGCACGCCGATCAGGAACACCGAGCCCCACCAGAAGTACTCCAGCAGCGTACCGCCGACCACCGGGCCGAGTGCGGTGCCGCCCATGAAGCAGCTGGCCCACACCGCGATGGCGCGGCCGCGCTGGTACGGGTCGTGGAACATGTTGCCGATGAGGGCGAGGGTGGACGGCATCAGCGTCGCGGCGGCGATACCGAGCAGGGCGCGGGTGACGATGAGTTGCTCAGCGCTGTCCGAGTAGGCGGCCAGCACGGAGGTGATGCCGACGGCCGTGGCGCCGATCATCAGCAGCTTGCGGCGCCCGATCCGGTCCCCCAGGGTGCCCATGGTGATGAGGAAGCCAGCGATCAGGAAGCCGTAGATGTCCATGATCCACAGCGTCTGGGTGCCGGTGGGGCTCAGCCCCTCGGCAAGGTGGGGCAGGGCCAGGTACAGCACGCTCTGGTCGAGGGAGATCAGCAGAGTGGGCAGGGCGAGTGCGGCGAGCCCCAGCCACTCCCGGGCCCCGGCCTTCCGGACGGTGCCCTCGGGGGCGTTCGATGACATGGATGTCCTTCCTTGATCCTTGATCCGGCGTGTGGGTACGTGCCCAGCCCGGATACGGCTGCCGGGCGCGGGCGTCGGGCAGGATGCGGCCCCACCACGCGAGCTGGTCGAGCATCGTCCTGGCCGCGGCCCCGCGGCCCTCGGGTCCTTGGGGTGGCCCTCGTTGTCGAACTTCTCCTCGCAGTGAGGGAAGGCGACGGAGTCCCGGACGGTCACGGTGTGCAGTCCGGGGAAGATCTCGCGCAGTTGTGCGACCGAGCGGAGGCCTCCGCCGATGCCTCCGTAGGAGACGAAGGCGACCGGCTTGGCCTTCACGCCGATGTCGACGTCGTCGCGCTTGGCCGCCTTCACGGTGGGGCGCTCGCTACCGACACGCAGTCGGGGTACGGGTGCTCCGGATCGTGAATCGATCCCGTACACCCGCACCCCGTGGCAGGCCCGGCGTGGGCCTGTGTGGTTCAGTGCCGGCCAGGGAACCGCGGGTCATGGGCCCGCAGGCGCGGTCGGCACCGGGCACCGTGGCTCCGAGTGATCGTCACGGTTGCTTGCCCAGCAACTCGAACAGACTCGAGAATCCCTGTCCGCCGTGACCGCCGGCGATCCGCCGGTCCATCAGTTCCTTGACTTCCCGCATCCGCACGGCTTCCACACCGATGGACTCCCGATGGCTGATCATGTCGTCCATCAGCGCGGCCTGGACGTTGAGCGAACCAAGGTCCGGTGCGTATTCGCCGCTCTGGACCGCCTTGCCCATCGAGCTGATCAACCCTGGGAAGGCGCCCAACGAGCCGGCGACACGCTCAGCGAACTCCGCGACGTCGACTCCTTCCTCCTTTACCAGCTTGAGCGTGTGCAGAAAGCCGATGAGCAGCTCGTAGGCCACCGCGACCTGGGCCATGAATTCCACGGCGGCCAGACCGGCGTCCTCGCCGTAGTACGCGATGGTGCCCAGCACCTGCAGCGTCGACTCGTGGGCCTCGAACGCGCTGCGGGATCCGCTGAACGGGAACATGATGTTCGGCGTCCCCACGTACGGCGGATCTCCCATGATCTTGCCGTCGATGTACTCGGCGCCGCGCTCGCTCGCCCAGCGCTCGTTCGCCCGCCCTTGTCCGGGAGAGCCGCTCGTGAGGTTCACCAGCACCTTGCCCGCGACCGCAGCGTCGACGGAACCCAGTACCTCGTCAACCGCTGTGCTGTCGAGCAGACAGACCACAACGAGCGGGCTGGCCGCCGCCGCCTCCGCGGCCGTCGCGGCCGCCGTGGCACCGGCGTCGACCAACGGCGCGGTCTTGCTCGCGGTCCGGTTCCAGACCGTCGTGCGGTATCCGCGGTTGACGAACGCCTTGGCGATCGCCGATCCCATGTCACCGAGACCGAGCACAGTGACCTGGCTGGCTGTACCCGTCGAGCCGTCGGTTGTCGTTGTCGTCATGATGTTCCTTTCCGTAATGAGCAAATAGCTGGAGATACGCGGGTCACGACCGTCGATACCTCGTCGACCACACCAAGGTCGCTGAGGAACCCGGGCCCCCGCCCGATGCGCGGAGGGTCTCGCCGAAGTGCCGTTCGCTGGTACGCCGACAACCGCCACCGGTGGGAAGCACCCCCCGACTACGCCCATGACTCCGCTAACAGTGAGCGGTCAGGGCCGCGGGTGCAGCAGAGTTCAACGCGGTATGTCAGGTCTCCAGATGTCGGGTGTCCAGGACTTGACAGACTTCCCGCCTGTGGGTTCGGGAGGGAGACGGCCGACTCGACAATGCCGTCGAGGCCCGAGTGCCGGGTGGCCGGTCGGCGCACTACACCATCGGGCGGCTGAACCAATAACGGAAGACAGGGAGCCCGCTTGCACGACGCCACGCCGTCTGGGCCCGGCGTGCGCTGCTCGCCGACAGACGCGTACTCGCGAAGAAGCCGCGCACGCGTCGCCGTCGACCGGGGTATCACCCCGCCCGCGGACTGCCACCCGGTCATTCGCCTCAGTGACCGCAACGGAACGCGCGAGCTCACACTGCCGCCATGCAGCCGTGTTCGCTGCCGCCGCCCACGGGACAAGGCCTCCGACCGGCCAGGACACCGCAGTTGGGCAGACCGCTGCCCGACGGCATTCGCCCGGCCGCTCGGCCCGGTGCCACGGACCGACAGCCCTCACCGCCGTCCACACGCACCACTCGTTTCCGAGGAGTTGGAAGGAATCATGTCAGATCACAGCAGGAGAAAGTTCATCACCGCCATAGGAGCCGGCTCGGCCGTCGGTGTGGGCACCGCCGCCGGTCTCGCTGTGTTCGGCGGGTCCTCCCAGGCCGGCGAGCCTGCCACTGATCATTCGCGCATTCTGACCACACGCCCGAACGACCCGCAGTACTCGGACGTGACGTCCGGGTACAACAACCGGTGGCGCGCTCATCCGGACCAGGTGGTCTTCCCCACCACGACGAAACAGGTGGTCGCCGCCGTCCAGGAGGCCGTCGACGGCAACAAGAAGCTCACCGTACGCAGCGGTGGGCACTGTTACGAAGACTTCGTCTACAACCCCGACGTCGAAGTCGTCGTCGACATGCACCTCATGAATGAGGTGTCCTTCGACAAGAAACGCCGCGCCTTCATGATCGAACCTGGGATCAAGCTGCGCGACATGTACGAAACGCTCTTCCGCGGCTGGGGGGTCACCATCCCCTCCGGCTACTGCCCCCTGGTCGGGCTGGGCGGCCAGCTCCTCGGCGGCGGGATGGGCATGAGTGCCAGGAGTCTCGGACTGACGGTCGACCACCTGTACGCCGTCGAGATGGTCGTGGTCGACGCCGACGGGACCGTCCGGAGCGTCGTGGCCACCCGTGAGAAGGACGACCCGAACCACGCTCTGTGGTGGGCCTGCACCGGCGGCGGAGGTGGCAACTTCGGGATCGTCACCCGCTACTGGATGCGGGCGCCGGAAGCAACCGGAAACAGGCCGCAGGAACTGCTGCCGGTTCCGTCCGAGGAAGTCCTTTCCGCCCATTACATCTGGCCGTGGGACCAGGTCAGCCGTAAGGACTTCGGCAACCTCCTGGCCAAGCATGCTCAATGGCACCTGGACAACAGTGACGAGGGAAACGAGAACCGCCGCATCGGCAGTTACCTGTCGATCTTCCCCGGGCCGAAGGGGCGAATCGAGCTGTGGTCCTACATGGACGGGTCGGACGCGCGCAGCGAAGAGCTTCTGCTGGCCTACATGGAGGAGATGAACAGGGCGGTCGGCGGCACCACCGAGGGGGGAGCGGATGTCCAGCGGCATACCTTCCTGCGCTCTTACCTCCTCAACTCGGGCCGCGGAGACGTCTTCCTCAATCCGACGCTTCGCGGCGAGCACCGGTCGGCCTACCTGCGCAAGGCGTTCACCGAGCAGCAAATCGACGCGCTCTACCGGAACATGGCCGAGACCGACTACGAAAATGAGTTCGACCTGGCCTGGCTGGTGCTGGCTTCCATGGGTGGAAAGGTAAGCGAAGTAGCCAGCGACGCGACGGCCTTCGCCCAGCGCGACTCCATCTTCCAGCTGCTCTGGGAGATTCACTGGCTCGACGAGAAGGACGACGACAGGCACATCGCCTGGACCCGCAAGATCTACTCCGAAATATACTCGGAGACCGGTGGCGTCCCGGTGCCGAACCGCGTCAACGACGGCTGTTACATCAACTACCCGGACAAGGACGTCGCTGACCCTGAGTGGAACAAGTCCGACACGCCCTGGCACGAGCTGTACTACAAGGGCAACTACCCGAAGCTGCAGCAGGTGAAGGGTAAGTGGGATCCGAAGAACTTCTTCAACCACGGGCTGTCGATCCAGCCGCCGTCGTGATGGCCTGAGGCCGACGCGGTCGGCCGACAGCGAGAGCGAGAAGAATCCCCGACGCCGAGAACACGGCGTCGGGGATTCTTCGTGCTGTCTGTGGCTGCTCAGGTCCGCTTGGTGCGGGTTCAGACCACGTGCACGTCGGGCACGTAGAGAATCCACTTGCCGCCCGCGGCACGAAACTCCTGCTCCTTCGTCATGATCTCTTCCGCATGGTTCCAGGCGAAGAGGAGTGCGTAGTCCGGGTAGGGCTTGCCGAACTCCTCGGACGGCCGTACGGGAATGTGCGTGCCGGGGGTGAGCCGGCCCTGCTTGGCCGGTGTGCTGTCGCAGATATACGGGACGAGGTCCGGCCCGATTCCGCAGTAGTTGATGACAGTGGCGCTCTTCGCGGTGGCACCGTACCCGACCACCGAGAGCCCCTGGTCACGCAGCTCGGTGAGCAGACGCACGAGGTCGCGGCAGCTCTCGCGCACGTGCTGTGCGAAGCGGTGATAGGTCTCCGGGCGGGCCAGGCCGGCCGCGCGCTCGCGCTCCATGTGCTCGGCGACGCGGGTGGAGACCGTGCGCCGCCCGGGGCGGGCGATGGTGTACCGCATCGAACCGCCATGCACGGACAAGGGCTCCGCGTCTGCCAGTTCGAAGCCGAAGCGCTGGGCCATGGCCTGTACGGAGGTCACGGAGAAGAGATAGAAGTGCTCGTCGTAGATCTGGTCGAAGGCGTTCTGCGCCATGATCGAGTCGAGGTACCGGTCCTCGATCACGAAGATGCCGTCGGGGGCGAGCAGCGCGTCCACGCCCCGGAACACCGACTCGATATAGGCGATGTGGCTGACGGTGTTCGCGGAGAAGATGACGTTCGCGGGACCGTCGGCCGCGCCTATCTCGCGCGCCGTGGTGTCCTGGAAGAAGTCTGTACGCACGCGCACACCCTCCGCCCTGGCGAACTCTCCGACCTGCGCGGAGGGGTCGACGCCGAGGTGGCGCACTCCGGCTTGGCCGATGGTCTTGAGCATCGTCCCATCGTTGGAGCCGATCTCCACAACGAAGGGATCGTCGCTGCCGAGCTCGCTGTTGAGCAACTGGTGCGCGTACTTCTCGAAGTGCTCGCGCATGACCACCGAGCCCGCGGAGCGGTACGGGTAGTCCTCGTGGAACATCTGCTCGCGGGGCACTTCTTCGATGAGCTGCACCATCGTGCAATCGGTGCAGACGCCCGCAGCCAGGCGGAAATAGAACTCGCTGCCCGCTGTCTGTGGTGTGACGAAGGAATCGGATACCGGCTGTTTACCGAAGTCGAAGAACTCATCTACCGGGCCAGTGCAGATTCGACATTGGACCATGAACGTACCCCTTTGAAGTTCGTGAATGAGTGACGTTGAACGCCAGGTCATGCGGGCGTACGTCACGATGCTAGCGATAGCCCGCAGAAGGTGGTCATGAAGAGTTCGGGGTTTGTGTCAGGTCCCCGGCACCGGGTTGAGACTGTGTCACGTCGAACACGACCTGACACAGTCCACGAACAAGTCCACGGCCAGCCATTGCCGCACCACTAGCCTTAATTCAGCACTCTCGGAAAGTCTAACGGAATTAGGATATCCCTGGCCGAAGAGTTCACTCCGGAAGGTCAAAGTGAAAGCTCTAGTGCTATCCGGTGGGATGGGGACCCGGCTTCGGCCTCTCACCTACTCCACGCCGAAACAGCTGATTCCGGTCGCCGGAAAGGCGGTTCTGGAACATGTCATCGACAATATCCTGGCGGCGGGCATCACCGAGATAGGAGTGGTGGTCGGCGACCAGGGCGACAAGATCCGTGACGTCATCGGCGACGGCGGCCGGTTCGGCGCCCGGATCACCTACATACCCCAGGCGCATCCGCTCGGCCTGGCCCACTGCGTCAAGATCTCCCGCGACTTCCTGGGCGACGACGACTTCCTCATGTACCTGGGCGACAACGTGCTCCCGGAGGGCGTCGTCGACATCGCCCGGTCCTTCGCCGAGCAACGGCCGGCCGCGCAGCTCGTCGTCCAGAAGGTCGCCGACCCACGGGCTTTCGGGGTCGCCGAGGTCGACGAGAACTTCACGGTGACGGCGCTCACCGAAAAGCCTGAAGCGCCGCGCAGCGATCTCGCGCTCATCGGCGTGTACTTCTTCACGTCCGCCATTCATATGGCGGTCGACGCGATACGGCCGAGCGCCCGCGGCGAACTTGAGATCACCGACGCCGTGCAGTGGCTGGTGGCGAACGGCGCCCCGGTCCGGGCGAGCGAGTATCTCGGTTTCTGGGCGGACACCGGGAATGTGGACGCCGTACTGGAATGCAATCGGCGGCTGCTGGACGAGCTGACGCCGCAGCGGCTCGGCACGGTCGACGCGGCCAGCCGCGTCACCGGATCCGTGGTGCTCGCCCCCGGTTCCCGAGTGGTGAACTCCCGTATCGACGGGCCCGCCTACATCGGTCCGGGCAGCGTCGTGGAGGACAGCCGCATCGGCCGCTACACCGCGATCGGCGGCGACTGCGCGGTGCGGCACACGCTGATCGAGGACTCGATCGTGCAGGACGGGTCCCAGCTGTCGGACCTGCCCGGTCTGAGCGGTTCGCTGATCGGCAGGACAGCCTCGGTGTCGGCGACCCGCCGGCACCGGCTCATCGTCGGGGATGACTCGCGGGTGGAGGTCGCGTCATGAGGATTCTGGTGACCGGCGGCGCCGGTTTCATCGGCTCGCACTATGTCCGCGCCCTCCTCGGCGATGCCTATCCGCAGGCTGTCGGGGCCCGTGTCACGGTGCTCGACAAGCTGACGTACAGCGGCAACCGAGAGAATCTGCCGCCGGGTTCGGACCGCCTGGAGTTCGTGCGCGGCGACGTCTGCGACGCCGGGCTGCTGCGGGACCTGCTGCCCGGCCACGACTCGGTCGTGCACTTCGCCGCCGAGTCGCACGTCGACCGCTCGATCGCCGCCGCTGCCGACTTCGTCCGAACGAACGTGGTGGGCACCCAGGTGCTGCTGGACGCGGCGCGGATGGCCGGTGTCGGGCGCGTCGTGCACGTCTCCACCGACGAGGTGTACGGCACGATCCCCACCGGTTCGTGGACCGAGAGCTGGCCGTTGAAGCCGAACTCCCCCTACGCGGCGTCCAAGGCGGCCTCCGACCTGATGGTGCGCAGCTACGCGCGCACCCACGGCGTCGACGTGTCCATCACCCGCTGTTCCAACAACTACGGCGCCTACCAGCACACCGAGAAGCTCATCCCGCTGTTCGTCACCAACCTCCTTCAGGGCAGGCCGGTCCCGCTGTACGGGGACGGGCACAACGTCCGCGAATGGCTGCACGTCGAGGACCACTGCCGTGCGGTGGAGGCGGTACGGGCCAAGGGCCGGGCCGGGGAGATCTACAACGTGGGCGGCGGCACCGAGCTGACCAACCTCGACCTCGTACACCGGCTGCTCGACCTGTGCGGCGCCGACGAGTCGGCGATCCGGCGGGTCGCCGACCGGCTCGGTCACGACGACCGGTACTCCCTCGACGGCGCCAAGATCCGCGAGGAGCTGGGCTTCGAGCCCGAGGTGCCGTTCGCTCGGGGGCTGCGCGAAACCGTCGACTGGTACCGGGACAATCCCGGCTGGTGGCGGGAGACCAAACGCGTCCAGGCGGAGGCCGGCCGATGAGCGGGCCGACCGCCTCCCTCTCCCGGCGTCCCGACGGCCCCGACGGCCCCGACGGCCCCGGCGCGGACAGCGCCCGCCTGGCCCGCTCGGTCGCAGCGCGGCGGGGGGCCGGACTCGACACCGACCGGGTCGCGCCGTGGCTGGCGGAGCGCGCGCGTACGCACCGGTTCCGGGTGGAGCGCATCCCGCTCGCCGACCTCGACGGCTGGTCGTTCGCGCCGGACACCGGGAACCTCGTGCATCGCAGCGGGCGGTTCTTCACCGTCGAGGGCATTCACGTCACCCATCCCGAAGGCCCGTTCCCCGAGTGGCAGCAGCCGATCATCAACCAGCCCGAGGTCGGCGTACTGGGCATCCTGGTCAAGGAGTTCGACGGCGTACCGCACTTCTTGATGCAGGCCAAGATGGAGCCCGGCAACCCCAATCTGCTGCAGCTCTCCCCGACCGTGCAGGCCACCCGCAGCAACTACACCAAGGTGCACCAGGGCGCGGACGTGAAGTACCTGGAGTACTTCGTCGACGCGCCGCCGGGGCGAGTGATCGCCGATGTGCTGCAGTCCGAGCACGGCTCCTGGTTCCTACGCAAGGTCAACCGGAACATGCTGGTGGAGGCGGTCGGCGAGGTCCCGCTGGAGGAGAACTTCTGCTGGCTCACCCTGGGGCAGATCGGCGAACTGCTGTGCCACGACAACGTGGTGAACATGGACGCGCGCACTGTCCTCGCCTGCGCTCCCGTGCAGGGCGCGACAGGCGCGCTGCACTCCGAGCGTGAACTGCTCTCCTGGATCACCGGCGAGCGCGCCCGCCACGACCGGCGGGTGCGCTCGGTCCCGCTCGCGGGACTGGCCGACTGGGAGCGCGGCACGTGGTCGGTGGACCGGGTGCCGGAGCGGTACTTCCGTGTCATGGCAGTGTCGGTGGAGGCCGGCAGCCGCGAGGTCGCGCAGTGGACTCAGCCGCTGATCGAGCCGATCGGCCTCGGCGTCACCGCGTTCGTGACCCGCAGCTTCGGCGGCGTACCGCATCTGCTCGCGCACGCTCGAGTCGAGGGCGGGCTGATGGACACCCTCGAACTGGCCCCGACCGTGCAGTGCACCCCGGACTCCTACCGGCATGCCGGGCCGGCGCGACGCCCGCCGTTCCTGGACCTGGTGCTCGGCTCCCCGAAGGAGCGGATCCGATATCAGGCGGTGCACTCGGAGGAGGGCGGCCGCTTCCACCATGCGCAGAGCCGGTACCTGGTCGTCGAGGCGGACGAGAGTCAGGCGCCGGCCGAGCCGCCGCCCGGATACCGCTGGGTCACCCCGGCGCAACTCAACTCCCTTGTACGGCACAGCCGTTATGTCAATGTGCAGGCGCGGTCGCTGCTCGCCTGCCTGAACACCGCCGCGGTCACGCTCTGAGCGCGTGCCCGGCCCGACAGTTAGGACTCCCCCATGGCGGCTGCGGGTACGCAAGTGGCCCCGGCATCCGGTGTGCTCCCCCGGCTGGGCAGGTATGCCAGGCTGGTCAAGATCCAGTTCGTCGTCGACTTCTTCCTCGCCCTGCTCATCGTGTGGACGGCGATGGAGCCGAGCAGCCGGGTCGAGGGGCCCGTGCTGCTGACCCTGTTCGTCTTCGCGCTCGGCAAGCTCGGGGTGCTGTCCGCGGTGATGACGCTCGACGATGTGACGGGCGTCAAGGACGGCAGCGATACGGCGAACTATCTCTCCGACGGCAACAGCGAGTTGCGCCCGTTGAAACGCAAGCCGCTGCTCACCGGCGAACTCACCGTGCGTCAGGCGCAGCGCTTCGGCTATCTGGCCCTGGCCTGGGGCGCGTTGTGGTGGCTGGTGGCGACGGTGTTCGCGCCGCACGCCCCGCTGTGGGGTCTGGTGGTCACGACGCTGCTGCTGGTGTTCAGCGTGCAGTACTCGTGGGGTCTGAAGCTGAGTTATCTCGGCCTCGGCGAGGTGCTGCTGCTGTTCTCGGCTTCGGCGTTCGTGCTGGCCCCGTATGCGCTGACGGTCGGTGAACTGCCGACGGTGGTGCTGGTGGAGGCGCTGCTGTTCGGCTTCGGGCAGCTGCTGATATCCGGCTACTCCAACACCCAGGACATCAGCGGGGACGCCGCGGTGGGGCGGCGCACGGTCGCGGTGATGGCCTCGGTGCGCGGCAACCAGGTGTTCCTGGGTGTGCTGACGGCGCTCAACGTGCTGGTGATCGTGGTGCCGTTCGCGGCGGGATGGATCTCGGCCTGGTTCGTGGTGGCGACGCTGCCGCTGATCGTGCTGCGTCTTCGTCAGTACGGCTCGTTCCTCAGCGACGGTCACGCGCTGCTCGCCCGCGGGCGGGGCGTGGTGGTCTTCCGTGCGACGGTCGGCGGCATCCTGCTCTACAACGTGGCCCAGCCCTGGCTCTGATGTCCGTCCGCGCCGGGTCCCGCGCGGCGGCGGGCGGGACCCGGCGCCTTCCTTCTCGCCTCAAGCCGAGGCCCGCGTGGTTCCGGCGCCGCCGAGGGCGTCCCTTCTCGCCGTCCAGCTGGCCACCTGCACACGGGAGGTGCAGGCCAGTTTGCGCATGATCTTGCGTACGTGGTTCACGGCCGTCCACTCGGCGATGCCGAGCCTGCGGGCTATCTCCCGGTTGGTGAGCCCGTCCGCCACCAGTTCGGCGACTTCTCGCTCCCTCGGGGTGAGGGGGTGGCCGAAGTCCCGGTCGCGGTCCGCCCCGGCGCGTTCCGGGGGCGCGAGCACGGCGTGGAGGGCCGCGTCCGGTGACGCCTTCCGGCCCTCGGCCGCCAGCGCCTCGGCGTCCTCGTCGCCCAGGCGCACCCGAGTGAGGGCCGCGACGGCCTCCGTCTCCATCCGCAGCCGGGCGGGGGCGACGCATCCGGTGACGCCCCGGACGGCCGCGGCCGCGCCGACGGCCCGTGCCGCCCGGCGCCAGGTCTCTGTGGACCGGCCGCGGCAACAGCTGAGCAGAATCGTGTACTTCTCCAGGACGAGCGGGCAGAGCATCAGGTGTCTCAGCTCGGCGACGTCCGTCAGGGCGGACCGGTAGAGGCCGGCGGCACCGTCCTGGTCCCCGAGGGCGAAGACCGCGTCGGCCAGGACGAGACGGGTGAGCGCGATGTTGCGCACGTCCCGCTGCCGCTCGAAGATCGCCAGCGCGTCCTCGGCGAGCCGACGGGCCCCTCGCGCGTCGCCCTCGGCGCGGCGGACATCCGCGAAGTCGCGTAGCGCTTCGGCGCGTTCGCCCCCGCGGTCCGCCCAGAGCGCGGCCACGCACTCTTCCAGGCGCCGGTCGGCCTCGACGAGGTCGCCGCGGTGCAGGGCGACAAGGCCGAAGCGGCGCATGCAGGAGGCGACGCCGATGTGGTCGCCGAGCTCGTCGAAGGCGCCGCGGGCGATCGTCAGACTTTCCTCCGCGGCGGTCAGCTCGCCGGTGCACAGCAGGAGTTCACCGAGTGCGAGGTTCGCCTTGGCCCGCCGCGCCAGAGTGAGGCCCGTGCCACGCAGTCCGGTGCGCAGCCAGCCGATGCCCTCGTGGACGCCGCCGCGAGCCTGCCAGTACAGATGCAGATCCGCGGCGATCTTGACCACGCCCGTCAGGTCGCCTGATCCGGCCAGGAACCGCAGTGCGGCGGCCAGGTCCTCGCGCCAGTGGTCGAGCCGGGCGAGGCAGCGGGCCTGGCCGGATCCGCGCAGCGCACTCTCGGCGCTCTCGGCGAGCTGGACGAAGAACGCGGCGTGGTCCGCGCCGAGCAGGTCGGTCTCGCCGAGGATGTGGGCCTCGTCGAGGAGGAACCGCCGGGTCAGACCGAGCATGGTGAGGGCCGGCTCGCCGTCGTACCCCTCCTGGGTGTACAGCAGGCTCTTGTCGATGAGCGCCTCCACAAGCCGCCGGAAGTCGGCCGGCCCGCCCGGCCACAGGGACTCGGCGGTGGGGACGTCGAAGGGCCGGCGGAAGACTGCGAGCCGCCGTAGCAGTCCGCGCTCGTCCGGGTCGAGCACGTCGAGGCCGCGGGCGATGACGGGACGCATGCCGCGGTGCCGGGACAGGGTGTCGAACTCGGTGCCGGACAGCGCTTCGAGGCCGTCTTGCAGCTCGTCCAGGAGCCGCCTCGGGGAGAGCATCTTCATGCGGGCGGCGGCGAACTCGATCGCGATCGGGAGGCCGTCGGTACGTCGGCACAGCTCGGCGACGGCCTCCCGGTTGTCCTCGGTCAGGGCGAACAGCGGGCGGCTCACGGCGGTGCGGTCCAGGAACAGCTGGACCGCGGGGATCTCCCGCAGCGCCGACAGGTCGAGGTCGCGGCCGTCGCCCGGAGGCAGGGCGAGCGGGCCGAGCCGCAGCAGCGCCTCGCCGTATACGCCGAGCCGTTCGAGGCCGGTCGTCAGGACGGTGAGCCGGGGGCAGTCGTTGGTCAGGCGGGTGACGACCTGAGCGAGGGCGGGACGCATCCGGTCGCAGCCGTCCAGAAGGAGCAGGCAGTGGCGTGGCTCGAAATACCGGCGCAGGACGGTGCGCACCGACCGGGCCGGGGCGGGCTGAAGGCCGAGCGCCTCGGCGAGCGCGGTCTCGGGGTCCTGGCCGGGGCGGAAATCCCCCGGAGTGACGACGCGGCCGCCGTCCGCGAAGGAGCGGGAGGCCTCGGCGAACGCGGCCACGGCGAGTCTGCTCTTGCCGACACCCGCCGGGCCGGTGACGGTGGTGACGCGCACCGCCGGGTTGCCGAGGCGGCCGCAGAGCTCGGCGAGCTCCCTCTCCCGTCCTACGAGGCAGCGGGCAGCGACCGAAAGCACATCCACTCCAGGGGCGCCGGGCTCGTCCTTGACGGTGCTTGAACTGATCGAGTGCATGGGCCGTCCCTCAGATCTCCATCGGTTGCTGCGGGCCTGGCTGAGGTACATCACGCTAGGTTGTTCAAATATTTGATCGAACAGATCCAGACATGCAGAAGAGTTGAGCGAACCGGGCCGTGTCACCGAAGCGGGAGCGCATATCGCCTCGACACCAGGTGAGTTGAGGCTGACCGAGCAGTGGAAGCACTGGCTGAAAATCCACTATCTTTTTGCATAGAATGTCAAAATGCGATGGCCCGCCGGGGGTTCCCGGCGGGCCACGCGCACAGCGGAATCAGGCGGTCGGCGTGACGACCACCGCGCCCGCCTCGTCTTTGAGCTCGCCCCGTTCCTCGGCGATCCGCATCGCCTCCTCGACCAGCGTCTCGACGATCAGCGACTCCGGCACGGTCTTGATCACTTCGCCCTTGACGAAGATCTGCCCCTTGCCGTTGCCGGACGCGACGCCGAGGTCGGCCTCCCGCGCCTCGCCGGGTCCGTTCACCACACAGCCCATGACGGCGACCCGCAAGGCCGCGGGGAATCCCTCCAGGGCGGCGGAGACCTTCTCCGCCAGGGTGTGCACATCGACCTGGGCCCGGCCGCAGGAGGGGCAGGACACGATGTCCAGGCCCCGCTCGCGCAGCGCGAGCGCCTCCAGGATCTGGGTGCCGACCTTGACCTCCTCGACCGGCGGCGCCGACAGGGAGACCCGGATGGTGTCGCCGATGCCCTCGGACAGCAGCGCCCCGAACGCGGCCGCGGACTTCACCGTGCCCTGGAACGCCGGGCCCGCCTCGGTCACGCCGAGATGCAGCGGATAGTCGCAGCGCCGCGCGAGCAGCCGGTACGCGGCGATCATCACGACCGGGTCGTTGTGCTTCACCGAGATCTTGATGTCCCTGAAGCCGTGTTCCTCGAACAGCGAGCACTCCCACAGCGCCGACTCGACCAGCGCCTCCGGCGTCGCCCGGCCGTACTTCTCCAGCAGCCTGCGGTCCAGCGAACCGGCGTTGACGCCGATGCGGATCGGGATGCCCGCGTTGCCCGCCTCCTTGGCGATCTCCCCGACCTTGTCGTCGAATTTCTTGATGTTGCCCGGATTGACGCGGACCGCGGCACAGCCCGCGTCGATCGCCGCGAAGACGTACCTGGGCTGGAAGTGGATGTCGGCGATCACGGGGATCGGCGACTTCTTCGCGATGACCGGCAGCGCCTCCACGTCGTCCGCCGAGGGGACCGCTACGCGCACGATCTGGCAGCCGGACGCGGTGAGTTCGGCGATCTGCTGCAGCGTCGCGTTGACGTCCGCCGTCACCGTCGTCGTCATCGACTGCACTGACACCGGCGCATCGCCGCCCACCGGCACCGAACCCACCATGATCTGCCGGGACGCGCGGCGCTGGGCCAGCGGTGGCAGCTGTGCCTCCGGCCGCAGTGTGGGTATCCCGAGACCAACCGTCGTCACCGTGTCTCCCCTCCCCGTTCCTCATCCATGAGGCGGGCTATCTCGCTCTCGAAATCGGTCACCAGGCCGTGCGTACGGGCCTCTTGCGGACCGCTGATCTCCTCCACCACGGTCCGGGCGATGTGCTGCGCGGTCAGCCCGCAGCCTGCTAGGACGTCAGCGCGACTGCCGTGGTTGAGGAAGCGCCTCGGGATGCCGAACTCGCGCAACGGCGTCCGCACCCCCTCGTCCCGCAGGAACTGCCCGATCGCCGAACCCACGCCCCCGGTACGGCTGTTGTCCTCGACGGTGAGGGCGAAGCGGTGTCGGCGCGCCAGGTCGGCCAGGGTGGCGTTGACCGGGGTGACCCAGCGCGGGTCGACGACCGTCGCGCCGATGCCCTGCGCCCACAGCACCTCGGCCACCTGCAGCGCTGTCCGCGCGAGCGCGCCCACCGAGATGATCAGCACGTCGAGGGGGCCCGCCCGGTGCAGGACGTCGGTGCCGGCGAACGTCGCCTGGGCCGGGATGTCCTCACCCGTCGGCCCCTTGGGGAAGCGCACGAGGGTCGGGCCGTCCCGCCACTCGACGGCTTCCTCCAGCAGCTCGGTGAGGCGGGCGCCGTCGCGCGGGGCGGCGATCCTGAGCCCCGGCACCACCTGCAGGATCGACATGTCCCACATGCCGTTGTGGCTGGGCCCGTCGTCACCGGTGACGCCGGAGCGGTCCAGGACGAAGGTGACGGCCCTGCGGTGCAGCGCCACGTCCATCAGAAGCTGGTCGAAGGCGCGGTTGACGAAGGTCGAGTAGATCGCGACGACCGGGTGGGCTCCGCCCAGGGACATGCCCGCGGCCATGGTGACCGCGTGCTGTTCGGCGATGCCCACGTCGATGACCCGCTCGGGGAAGCGCTCCTTCATCGGCAGCAGCCCGGTCGGCTCCAGCATGGCCGCCGTCACCGCCACGACGTCGGGGCGGCGCTCGGAGATCCGTACCAGCGCCCGCCCGAACACCGACGTGAACGACGGTCCGCCAGACGCCTTGAGCGCCTTGCCGGTGGCGGGGTCCATGGGTTTGACTGCGTGGCCGCGGTCCAGTGCGTTGTGCTCGGTGGGCGCGAACCCGCGCCCCTTCTCCGTCACCACGTGCACCACCACAGGCCGACTGAGACCACGCGCCTGGCTCAGCACCCGCCGCAGCGCCGCCACGTCATGCCCGTCCACGGGTCCGAGGTAGGCGAGCCCCAACTGCTCGAACAGGCCGGGTCCCGGTATCCCGGCGCGCAGTTCCCCGAGGTGGTCGGCGAGCCCGCCCCGAGTGGGCGCGTAGGAGCGCTGGTTGTCGTTGAGCACGATGACCAGTGGCCGCCGGGGACCGTCGGCGATGTTGTTCAGCGCTTCCCAGGCCATCCCGCCGGTCATCGCCCCGTCGCCGATGACGGCGACCACGGCGCGGTCGGTGCGGCCCTGGTGCGCGTCCGCGCGGGCCAGTCCGTCGGCGTACGAGAGGGCCGTCGAGGCGTGCGAGTTCTCGACCAGGTCATGCTCGGACTCCGCCGGGCTGGGGTAGCCCGACAGGCCGCCCTCCTGACGCAGCCGGTCGAAGCCGTCGGCCCGCCCGGTCACGATCTTGTGTACGTACGACTGGTGGCCCGTGTCCCACAGGAGCCTGTCGCGGGGCGAGTCGAAGACGCTGTGCAGCGCGAGGGTCAGCTCTACCACGCCCAGGTTGGGACCGAGGTGGCCGCCGCTCGCGCACACCCGGTCGACGAGGAAGGCGCGGATCTCGGCGGCGAGGTCGTTCAGTTGCTGCGTGCTCAGCTCCCTGAGGCGCTCCGGGCCGTGCACAGTCTCCAGCAGTGACATGTGATCACCGGTTCCGGTATGCGACTTCGAGGGCCATCTCGTGGAGCTCGTCCCGCCACACAGGGGCGATCGCCGCCGTGTCGAGGGCGGCACAGGCGCGTTCCACGAGCGCGTCGATGCGTTCCTCGATGCGGGCGCGGCTCTCACCGAGCAGCCCGTGCAGCGCCTCGGTGTCCCACTCGGGGTGGTTCACCAGGCGGCGCACGTCGGGGTCACGCTCGGCCGCCTCGGCGAGCAGCAGTGTCATCTTGTGCTGCTCCAGGTCGCCGACGGGTTTGCCCGTCACCGTGCTGTCGCCGAAGGTCCCGATGACGTCGTCGCGCAGTTGGAAGGCGAGGCCGAGGCTTTCGCCGTACTCCTCGAACGCCGGGGTCAGGTCGGGCCGTTCGGCGAGGGCGGCGCCGAGCAGCAGGGGGCGTGTGATGCTGTAGCGGCCGGACTTGCAGATGGCGATCCAGCGCGACAGCTCCGGCGCGATCACGCCCTCGGCGGCCACCGCGACGTCCAGGTACTGACCGATCTGGACCTCGGTGACCATCTCGCCCCACACCTGCCGGGCCGCTGGCGGCAGTCCGCGGGTGAGGCGGTCGGCGTAGAGGGTGGCCAGGACCCCGGAGATCAGGGCCACTGACTCGCCGTAGCGGCGCGACTCGCCGCGCCAGCCACGCTGCCGGTGCACGGCGGCGTGCTTGATGTGTGCCGTCATCGCCCCGCGGCGCAGTTCGGACGCGTCGAGCACGTCATCGTGCAGGAGCGCGCCGGTGTGGATCAGTTCGATGCCGGAGGCCGCGTCCGATGCGAGCGCGTCGTCCGGGTCGCCGCCGCCGGCCAGATAGCCGCTGACGCAGAAGGCGGGCCGCAGCCGCTTGCCGCCCGCGTCGACCAGGGATGTCACCGTGTCGACGGGCACCGCGCCCCGCTCGTCCACTCCGCTCCAGCGGGCGCGTTCGTCGGCCAGGAGTTCTCCCAGGCGCCGCTCGGCCCGGCGCAGCACCTCCGTGCGGGTCTGCCGCGCCGTGGCCCGGTCCGTCACCGCGATCGTCATCATCTGCCTCCCTTCTCTGTCCGGCCGGTCACCCGGCGTTCGCCGGTTCGATGAGCCGCGCCGGCGGGTGAAAGACCACGTCCTCCTGCGCCACCTGTTCGATCTCGATGTCGCGGTAACCGAAGTCCGCGAGTCTCTCGATGAGTTGATCGACAAGTATTTCCGGGGCGCTCGCGCCAGCGCTCACACCGACGACCGAAACACCTTCCAGCCAGCTCTCGTCGAATTCCGTGACGTCCGGAACCAGGTGCGATGTGACACCGAGACGCTCGGCCACCTCGACCATTCGCAGCGAATTACTGGAATTACGAGACCCGACCACGAGAAACAGATCTGATTCCGGCACGACCGCCTTGACGGCGTCCTGCCTGTTCTGGCTCGCGAAGCAGATGTCACTGGTTCCCGGTCCCTGCAGATCCGGGAACCTGCGCCGCAGCACGTCGATGATGTCCCGAGTCTCGTCCACCGAGAGGGTGGTCTGCGTGAGGTAGGCGACCGGTGTGTCGGCAGGCAGGTCGAGGTTCTCCGCGTCCGCCGCCGTCTCCACGATCACCGTCCGGTCGGGTGCGTGCCCGAAGGTTCCCTCGACCTCCTCGTGGCCGGCGTGCCCGACGAGCAGCAGCGTCCGGTCCTCTCGGGCGAACCGCCTGGCCTGCTGGTGCACCTTGGAGACCAGCGGACAGGTCGCGTCGATGACGTCGAGCTGGCGGGCCCGCGCGTTGTCGCGCACCTGGGGCGAGACGCCGTGCGCGGAGAACACGCACACCGCTCCCTTGGGCACCTCGTCCTCGGAGTCCACGAAGATCACACCGCGCCGCTCCAGCTGCCGGACCACGTAGTGGTTGTGCACGATCTCCTTGCGTACGTAGAGCGGGGTGCCGTGGCGCTCGAGTGCGAGCTCGATAATCGATATGGCGCGACGCACACCAGCACAGAAACTGCGCGGTTCCGCGAGAATCACTTTCTTTTTGCGTCCCATTTCCACCCGTCTCGAATGAGAAGTCAACTCCCTGTGTCGACTGTGCTGTTCGATTGCACCTGCAGTCAACCCATGGATTACGTACGGACCCGAACCAGTCATGCCTGACAAGCGTCGCAACCGCTGAACCTTGCCATGTTCTTGCCATTCATCGGGGCGCGTTTTGATTCCTAATGTGGAACGGACAGCACGACGTGAATAGAGCGACCGCACGGCGTGGAAACGAATCGACAGAGGAGGCACATGAGTACTGCTCTCATTCACCCCGAAGCGGTGCTCCAGGACGCGCTCCAGGACCTGTGCACCCCGCTGTTCGCCTCGCTGCGCCGCAGCGACCAGCGCCGGCGCGGCACCGAGTACGTCCACGGGCTGCTCTCCACCCACGGCCGCAAGTCCATACGGAACATGGCGGCGCTGATCGGCGGCAGCAGCACCGGCCAGAGCCTGCACCACTTCATCTGCAGCTCGACCTGGGACTGGATCCCGGTGCGCCGTGCCCTGGCCGAATACCTGCTGCTCAACACGCCCGTGCAGGCCTATGTCGCCCGGCCGATGACCATCCCGAAGGTGGGACGGCACTCGGTGGGGGTCAGCCGGTACTTCTCCGTCGACGAGGGCCAGGCTCTCAACGCCCAGCGGGCCATCGGCGTCTGGGGCACCGCGGACGCCGTCACGGCACCGCTGAACTGGCGGCTTTTCCTGCCCCAGGCCTGGATCAGGGACGGGCTGCGCCGCAATCAGGCGTCGATCCCCTGCGAGGCCGAGCCCGAGACGATCAGCGACTGTGTCCTGACGGCCTGCCGGGAGAGCCTTGTCGACTGGGAGCTGCCGCCGCTGCCGGTGGTCGTCGATATCGAGGAGGCCGACCCGGTCGCCACCGCCGTCGGTCTGCACGCCGCGGGCCTGCCCTCGATGGTCCGGGTGCACGGCGACCTTCCGCTCGTCGTCAACGACCCGGCGCTGACCGGATACAGTGCCCGCCGGATGACCGCCCCGGAGATCATGCGGGCGGCCCGCTCCCTGTTCCGGCCCATGGCCCGCCCCGAGCCCGTACGCACGCCGCAGTCAGCCGGGCGCACCGCGCTCGTCGCCTCGGTGAGCGTGCGCGTACCGGGTACGGGGCCGGCCGAGGTACCGCTCTCGCTCGTCGGGATCGCCGGACCCGGCCGGAGCGAGCCCGCCGAACTCTGGCTCACCGACCTGCCTCAGCCCACGGTCGCCGCGCTGCGTCTGACCGGCTTCGCCCGCCAAGTCGACCAGGACTTCGACGAGATCACCGCACACGTCGGCATCCGCGACTACGTCGGCCGCTCCTACAGCGGCTGGCACCGCCACACCACGCTGGCCTCGGCCGCGCACAGCGTCTGTGTACTCGCCTGAACCCGTGCGGTCAGGCTCAGGACCGCAGCCCGAGCCGGAAGTGCAGTGCCGCGATGCTCATCCGACGCGCGTGGTAGAAGCGGTGTGCGGCGCCGTTGGCGACGCCCGAGTCGAGTTCGACCCCTGCGCAGCCCGCGGCCCGAGCCCGCTCGACGAGCAGGTCGAACAGCCGCGCGCCGACGCCGCCCGACCTGCGCGCGGCGTCGGTGACCAGATCGTCGATCTGCAGGACGCGACCGCGGCTGGTGGCCAGCGTGCGATGGGCCGCGACGGCCAGGCAGCTCCCGTCCGCGGCGTAGGCGGCGGTGAACACCAGTCCCTGTCCGTGCGCCTCGGCGGCGAACCGGTCGAAGGCGTCGTCGGTCAGGCCGGGCCGCAGGGCACGGATCAGCGGACGTACGTCAGCGCGCATCCGCGCGCTGTCGGGCCATACGTCCAGAACGTCGAGGGAGTCGAGAGGGGTGAGGGGGTCGTGGCTAGGCATCGGGCCCCATCCTGCGGGCCCGCGCGGGTTCCGCGGGCGGCCCGCGTCCGTTGTCTGTCAGGTGCCGGGGTCGCGGGGGCTCTGTCCGGCCCCACCGGTGTCCTGGGTGTGTTCAGCACCCGCTGCCGCGCCCGGTGCGGCGAAGGGGGCGCCTCCCTGCTCGAGCGGAGCCGAGAGCGGGGGAGGGAGTGTGACGACAGGGCCTAGCTTGACTCTGTCGGGGATCTTGGAGTTGCCGAGGTCAGGTGTCCAGGGTGCGCCAGGACTTCGGCTGGGGTATCTCGCGTTGGTCGAGGTAGTTCTGGAAGGCAGTCGGTCGGCGGGGCGTAGGTGCTTCCTCGGCCGGTGGCAGTCCGCTGAGGCGCTCGATGTTGACGGCGATGGCCGTCAGAACGTGCTGGATGTGGGCTCTTCCCTGCCCTCGGTAGTGGCAGTGCCGCATGCCGTGTCCGTGGGCGAACTCGTTGACCGTTCCCTCCACTCCACTCACCTGCCCCTGGGGGCAGGTGACCTGCTGACGGTCGTAGTCGATGTAGAAGTCGTCCCGGGCGAAGCCCTCATTGGCGCGGTGCTGGCGGGTGGGGTTGCCCCGGAGCGGCCCGGAGACGGTGATCTGGTGTTCACGTGCGGCTTGTTCCAGGTGGGGCAGGGAGGTGTAGCCGGCGTCGACCAGATGCTCGGCGGGCAGCAGTCCGCGACGGGCCAGGCGGGTGTGGATGCCGGGCAGGACCTGGCTGTCGTGGGTGGTGGCCGCGGTGGTGGCCACGTCCGTGATCACGTTGGGGCCGTAGGGAGCGCAGGTCTCCGTCAGATGGGCGGAGAACCCTTTCCAGCTGATGATGTGTCCGTGCCGCGCGTAGCGGGCCGTGGTGTCGTAGGGAGAGACGATCGCCCGGGACGAGGGCGGCAGCCCTGGTCCGTCTTCGGTCTCGGCGGTGCGCCAGCGCAGGTGTCCTTGGGCGTCACGGTGGTAGTTCTGCACCATGATCTGGCGCAGGGCCTGGACGCGAGGACCACACGTGCGGTCCGTGCCGTGCCGGTAGAGGTGTTCCAGGAGCCGGACGGCATCGTTTCCGGTGGCAAGGATCCTGGTCTTGGGCTTGGTGGGGTTCTTGCCCAGGCGGACCGGGCGGCCGTAGCGGCGTCCCCAGTCCTCATCGACCAGCTCGTCGAGCAGGTGAGGAGATGTGCCGGCGACTTCTTCGAGTGCGGCACGGACCGCCTCGGTGATCAACTCCAGGCGGGTCAGGTCACGCACCGCGGCTAGGACGTGGGTGGAGTCGGTGCGCTGCGTGGTGCGCTCGCGCACCAGTCCGGCCTCCTTGAGACGGGCCAGCGCGAGGTCGAGGAGGCGGTCAGCACGGTCGTCGTCGGCGAGACGGTCGCGGAAGTCGGCTAGCACGCTGTGGTGGAAGCCGGGATCGTCCAGGTCCATGGCCATGGCGTACTTGAAGTCGATGCGGCAGCGGACCGCCTCGGCGGCCTGCCGGTCGGAGAGGCCGAGCAGGAACTGCAGCACGCAGACGGTGGCCAGTTGAGCAGGCGAGAGGCTCGGACGTCCATCGCGCGGGTACCAGTCGGCGAAGTCCTCGTCGCACCACAGCCCGTCGAGGCGGTCCCGTACCCATATCGCCGTCGTACCGCCCGGGTTGCTCGCCCGCGCGACCTGCGCAGTCAGAGGCGGGACCTGCTCACCGGAACGGGGGCGAAGGGACAACGGACACCTCGGCAGCTGCATCGGTCGGCGGAACTACCCGAGCATGCCCGTTGATCATGCTGCCGCACCGGGAAACTCCAAGATCCCCGACACACGCCCTAGCTGACAGAGTGTGCCGTCCGCGGCCGCGGCTGCGGCCCGTGCCGGGTCACAATCCCCGCATGTTTGCCGCGTACATCGAGCAATTCGGAGCACCGGATCTGATCCGTCACGGCGAGTTGCCCGCACCTCAGCCCGGCCCGGCCGACGTGCTCGTCGACGTCGAGGTCAGCGCCGTCAACCACGTCGACACGTTCGTCCGCTCCGGGGCCTGGCGCACCGACGTGCCGCTGCCGTTCGTGATCGGCCGTGATCTCGTGGGTACCGTCGCCGCGACCGGATCCGGAGCCGTCGGCTTCTCTCCTGGTGACAGGGTGTGGTGCAACAGCCTCGGCTATGCCGGGCGGCAGGGCGCGGCGGCCGAGCGGGCCTTGGTCGCCGCCGACCGGCTCTACCGCCTGCCCCCGGACGTTCCGGCGGCCGACGCGGTCGCCGTGGCCCACCCGGCGGCCACGGCCCATCTGGCGCTGTTCACCCACGGCCGACTCCGTGTCGGCGAGACCGTCGTCGTCCTCGGGGCGGGCGGCAACGTGGGCAGCGCCCTGGTCCTGATGGCCGCGCGCGCCGGGGCCCGCGTCATCGCTGTGGCGGGCTCGGACAGCGCCGCGCGCGTACGGGCCCTGGGTGCGGAGGAGTTCGTCGACTACCGCGACCCCGGCGCGGTCGACCGGATCCGGCGGGCCGCGCCGCACGGCGTCGACATGTACCTCGACACCTCGGCGCGCAACGACCTGTCCACCGCCGTCGATCTGCTGGCCAGGCGCGGCCGGATCGTGCTCCTGGCTGGCCTGCACACTTCGCCGACGCTTCCCGCGGGCCGCCTCTACGTCAAGGACTGTTCGGTCGTCGGCTTCGCCATCTCCCAGGCCTCGGCCGATGAACTCGCCGACGCCGCGGCCCACCTCAACCTCCTGCTCGCCGACGGGTCACTGCGTCCGTCGGCCGTCCATGAGATGCCGCTGCGCAAGGCGGCCGAAGCTCATCGCCTCGTGGAGGAGGGCGAGCGGCGCGGAAAGACCGTGCTGCGCACGCACGCATAGCGGCACGGGGACCAAGGCGGCCCCGGCGCACGGCACTTCGGCCGCGCGCCGGGGCCGTTCGCGTACCGTCCCCGTCAGGTGCGGGTGTCAGGAGTGGTCGGGCGGGTCTCGTCGGGCAGGTCGCGTACGAAGCGGAGCAGGAGGCGCTCGTCCTCGTCGGTGAGGGTGAGGCCGAATGTGTCGCGCAGGGTGTGGACCACTTCCACGCCGCAGAGGGTGCGCCGCTCGGTGCGGCCGTCGGCGTGGTCGGTGGTCAGCTGGGTGTCCCGCAGCCGGTGTCGGATCTTCTCCTGGCCTCGCTGAGCGACCAGGTGCCCCACGAACGGTGAACTCGGTCTGGTCGAGCTGACGTAGTGCGCGGCCTGGTAGTCGACCTCGTATTGCGGCTCGGGCCGGAAGCCGTAGAGGTCGAACCAGTCGTCGCCGCGCAGTTCCTGGAGAATCCAGTGGTCGTCCGCGACGGTCAGGCGCCAGGTCCAGCCGCCGACGGTGAGCGGCGGGCCGAGGGTGAGGGGGATCGGTTCGATGAGTCCGGCGTAGCCGTATCCGGGGTCGGCGAGCCACACCGTGCCGCCCGCCCTGACCAGCGTCGATGTGTGGGAGCGGAAGCGGTGTCTGGTGCTGCCCTCGCGGATGCGGGAAAGCAGCCGCGTGACGGGGAAGCCGAGGCGGTCGAGGGCGGCCGCGAAAAGCAGGTTCGTCTCGTAGCAGTAGCCACCCCGGCCCGTTCGCAGGAGCTTGTGCTGGATGCTGTCGATGTCGATGGCGACGCGGCGGCCGAGAGCGATGTCGATGTTCTCGAAGCAGAAGGCCGTCATATGGGCGCGGTGCAGCCGCTGGAGCGTCTGGGCGGTCGGTTCGCGCGGCCCGTCGTAGCCGACGCGGGCGAGGTAGGCGTCGAGGTCCAGGCGGACGCTGCCCCACTGCGGTGAGTGATCGACGGCGGTGGGGAGTGCTGAACTGTCCATCCGTGTCCCTCCTTTGGACCGGTGGTGGTGCCGGGGCGTGGGGGTTTCGGGGCGGTGGGGTTTCGGGGGCGCGGCTGTGGGGGCGCCCGGGGGGGGGGGGCGGGGGGCCCCCCCCCCCCCAAACCCCCACACTCCGCCCCCCCGGGTGCCCCCGTGCCAACCCCCC
>NZ_JBTVYK010000063.1:0-42743 GCF_054788135.1 Streptomyces sp. O3 | reverse complement strand
TGGCCACCCTGCTCGGCCGCGCCGGGCGGTGCGGAGGCGGGCGGCGCGGCTGTGGCGGGCGCGGACGCCGAGGGCGCGTCCGGGCCCGGACGGCGGGTGCGGGTCGTGCTCGTCGACGACCACCGGATGTTCCGTACGGGCGTGCAGGCCGAGATCGGCCAGACCGAGCGCACCGGCGTCGAGGTCGTCGGCGAGGCGGCCGACGTCGACCAGGCGGTCTCCGTCATCACCGCCACCAGACCCGAGGTCGTCCTCCTCGACGTGCACCTGCCGGGCGGCGGCGGCGTCGAGGTCCTGCGCCGCTGCGCCTCCCTGATGACCGCGCCCGAGAACGCCGTGCGCTTCCTGGCCCTCTCCGTCTCCGACGCCGCCGAGGACGTGATCGGCGTGATCCGCGGCGGCGCGCGCGGCTACGTCACCAAGACGATCACCGGCACGGACCTGGTCGACTCGATCTTCCGCGTCCAGGAAGGCGACGCGGTGTTCTCGCCCCGGCTGGCGGGCTTCGTCCTCGACGCCTTCGCCTCGACCGACGCCCCGCCGGTCGACGAGGACCTGGACCGCCTCACCCAGCGCGAACGCGAGGTCCTGCGCCTGATCGCCCGCGGCTACGCCTACAAGGAGATCGCCAAACAGCTTTTCATCTCCGTGAAGACGGTCGAGTCCCATGTCTCGGCCGTACTGAGGAAGCTTCAGCTCTCCAACCGGCACGAGCTGACTCGGTGGGCCACGGCCCGCCGTCTGGTGTGAGCCGCAGCTCGAACCACACCGTCTTGCCGATGCCGCAGGCGCGTGGCTCCGCGGCCCAGGCGTCCGCGAGCGCGGCGACCAGGGCCAGGCCCCGGCCGGAGACGTCGTCCGGGGCGGCCTGACGGGGCTGCGGAAGCGTCCCGTTCGCGTCGGACACCTCCACGCGGAGCCGGTCCGCCGCGAGTGCGCACCGGGCCCAGATCTCCCGGCCCGGCGAGACCGTGGCGTGCCGGTACGCGTTCGTCGTCAGCTCGCTGAGCAGCAGTTCGGCGGTGTCGGTCACCTCGTCCGGGAGCTTCCACGCGCTGGCCTGTTCGCGCAGCAGCGCCCGGACCAGGCCCACGCTGCGCGGGTGCCGCGACAGTCGCCACTCGATGTCACGCGGGGGAGGGGGAGTTCGCTCGTTCACGGGCAAAGCGTGCTGGTCACGCCCTACCGTGGGTGAGTAGCCACACGGGTACAGAGGGTTCCTGTACCCGTCGTGGACCTGAGAGGTGGGGTGCCGTGACCGAGGGGAACTCTCAGCCGGCCTGGCGTTACTGCGGCAGCCAGATCAAGCTCTGGCGCGCGGACGCGGGGGTGAGCCGCCAGTCGCTCGCCGACGAGGCGAGCTATGACTACGAGTACGTCAAGTCCATGGAGAACGGCCGCAGACGGCCGACGCTGCGGTTGTTGCAGGTGGCGGATCAGTTGTGCGGCGCGGGTGGGAAGTTGCGCGCGGCGCATGAGCATCTGAAGCCGGAGCCGTTCGCTGAACGTGCGCGCGAGTACGTGCTGATCGAAGCCGAGGCGATCACGATCCAGTGGTACGAGCCGTTGCTCATCCCTGGCCTGCTCCAGACTGAGGCGTACATGCGGGAACTGTTCGACGACAACTGCCCTGCTCTGGACGAAGAGACGGTGGCTGAGCGGGTGGCAGCCCGACTGAAGCGGCAGGAGAAGCTGACCAGCAGGCCGCCAACGCACTTCAGCTACGTGATCCACGAGGCGGCGCTGCGTTCGATGGTGGGCAGTGATGAGGTCATGAAGGGCCAGCTCGGCCACTTGCTGGGGGTGGGCAAGCGGCGTCACCTGTCGATTCAGGTTCTGCCCTTCGCCCTTGCGCCTGCTGCGGCACTCAACGGGCCGATGGTGCTTGTGGAGACCGCTGAACACGAGCGGTGTGCCTTCGTGGATGGGCAAGAGACGGGTGCACTCTACGGCGATGGAGGCAAGCTCAGCATCCTCACCCAACGCTATGGCATGATCCGCATGCAGGCGCTCAGCGTTGAGGAGTCTGCCCGGTTCATCAGGAAGGTGGCGGAGGAGCTGTGAGCAACCAGCTGTCGTGGTTCAAGTCCAGCTACAGCGACTCGTCGGGCAGTGCCTGCCTCGAAGTCGCCTACGCCTGGCGGAAGTCCAGCTACAGCGACACCGAAGGCAGTGACTGCCTCGAAGTCGCCGCCTGCCCGCACGCCGTGCATGTCCGGGACTCGAAGCTTGGGGCTCAAAGCCCCCAGTTCGCCGTGGCCGCCGACGCCTGGGGCGCGTTCGTGGCGCACGCGCGGGGGGTCTGACAGTCGGGGCTTGAGCTTCGAGGTTCGGGGGTCGAGAGTCGAGCTCCCTTTATGTGGAATGGGTGGGTAGTTAGAGAGGGTGTGACCACCCTCCCTCCCTTACCAACGCGCGTGCGTGCCAGCCGATATGACTATTGGTGATCGGATTGCCACGGGGTGTCGCGAGGCTCTAGGTTCGCCACAACAAGCGACCCCGGCGGGTGTTAGCGCACCGACCGGGGTCTGACCTCAAGATCGTCAGGAGCGATCCCGTGGCTTCCGAAGACCTTAACGCGCCCCTGCCCGCGTCCGTACACCCCATGGCCAACCCCGGTTTCGGGAAGCGCTCCGCGCCTGATCAAGAGCCCCGTCGGCCGGGCGAGTTCGGCCATCTGCCCGCGCGTGCCGCGTACGTCGCCGGGTTCCTCGACCGGCTGGTCGAGGGGTCAGCGATGGACGCCAAAACCCTCGCCAAGGCGATCCCGCTCTACGGTCAGCAGGCCGTCCGTACCGCGCTCAACGAGCTGTCGGCGGCCGGGCATCTGCGCCGGGTGCGTCGACGTGCCGAGACGGCGGACGGGACTACGCGGTGGGTGTTCCACACGTTCTGGTCCCGAACCGCACGGGATGACGCATGGTGGTCGCGCGTCATCGACGGTGACGTGCCGTCACCGTCACTGTCGCCGCCACCCCCGCCCCCGCCCCCGCAGCGGCAGGCCGACGCCGAGACGCGGCAGCACGCGCGGCCCGCGCCGCAGGATCCGAAGCCGCAGGATCCGACGCCGCAGCCGTCGGCCGCGTACGCCGCACTCGCGCGGGTCGGCCGCGCCGAGCCCCGTATGGCGCTGTCCGCAGCGGACTGCGCGGCGCTGGAAGAGCTGGCCGCCGAGTGGCTCGCGCGGGGGGCCAGCGCGGGCCAGCTCGTACAGGCGCTCACGGCCGGGCTCCCCGAGCCGGTCCACTCTCCGCGCGCCCTCGCGCACCGGCGGCTGACCAGCAAGATGCCGCCCGAGCTGCCAGCGGCCGGTGCGTCTCGCACGCTGCTGGAGTGCACCGACTGCGGCGTCCCCGGCAGCCCGGCCGCCCTGCCGGGCGGCCTGTGCCGCGCGTGCCGTACGGCCCCGGACCCGGCCGCAGGACGGCCCGCGTCGCCAGCCGCGCGTGCGCGACTCGACGCCGCTGACGTGCGCGAGCGCACGGACCGGCTGCGCGGCACTCTGGCGGGTACTGGGCGAAGTGCGAGGGGCGTATGAGCGCGCAGCCGGTTGAGCCGCAAGAGACGAGCGCCTACTACCAGCTCCGGGACCTCGCCAACGTCATCGTGGACGTGGCGGATCGGCGGGGTGAGCGCGTGCGTGCTGATGTCGGCGGTCAGGCGATCCGGGTCACGTTGGCCGACTCGTCTCCCCGTCACGGACGCATCGTCCCGATCCTTGCCGCTGGCGGCAGACTCCCGAGTTGTTCGGACCGTCGTGGTCGACGGTGCACCGACGCTTTGTCGAGTGGAGCGAGGCCCGAGTGTGGGCCAAGCTCCACCGCCTGGTCCTCGATGAACTCGGCTCGAACGGCGACCTCGACTGGTCGCGGTGCGCGATCGACTCGGTGAACATGCGGGCGGTGAAAGGGGGGACCTGACAGGCCCGAATCCTGTAGACAGGGGCAAGAAAGGATCAAAGATCCACTTGATCACCGAGCGGACCGGTCTGCCCCTCTCCATCGGAATCTCCGCCGCGAACACCCATGACAGCCAGGGACTTGAAGCCCTGGTCCGGGACATACCGCCGATCCGCTCGCGCCGCGGCCCCAGGCGGCGCCGTACCGCCAAACTCCACGCGGACAAGGGCTACGACTACGACCACCTGCGCCGATGGCTCCGCTCCCGCAACATCACACCCCGCATTGCCCGCCGAGGGATCGAGTTCTCAACCCGCCTGGGACGGCATCGGTGGACCGTCGAGCACACCGTGAGCTGGCTGGGCGGCTTCCGCCGCCTGCACCGCCGCTACGAGCGCGGGGCCGAACACTTCCTCGCCTTCGTCGGCATCGCCGCCGCCCTCATCTGCTACCGCCGACTCGCAAGGTAGCTACACCTGCACACGTACCAGGTCAGCGCCACTCGGGCGGAATGTTGGAGAGCTGCTTCAGCAGGTCCCAGCCGGCCGGCCGGACCTTTGGGTCGTGCCACTGAGCGCCATTGGCGACCCAGAATCCACGTAGTTCGCGGACCTGCGACACGTTGTCATCGCCGATGCCGGACTCGTTGTAGCAGCAAGGGCAGATGACGTACTGCGGCACGCCGTACTCGTTGAACACCGCTTCGCCAACGTCGTACCCGCAGATCCGGCAAGCGGTCTCGGTCTTGTCTTCCACGCTCATCTCGACCACACCCTACCGACCGACGCCAGATGCAACGACCTCTTAGTAGTGGTAGCGGGCCTTCAGGATGACGATTTCTTTCTCGGTGGCCCGGTAGATGAGGCGGTGCTCGTCGTCGATGCGGCGAGACCAGTAGCCGGACAGGTCGCCTTTCAGGGGTTCGGGCTTGCCGATGCCGCCGAACGGGTCGCGCTGGACCTCTCCGATGAGGCGGACGAGTCTACGGAACAGCTTCTTGTCGGTCGCTTGCCAGTGCAGGAAGTCGTCCCAGCCGCTGGGGCGGAACCTCACGTCCCTCACCGATCGGGCTCGCCTTCCGTCAGGGCCTCCAGCTCCTCCAGGGTCTTGGTGACCATGGGGGTGTCGGCTGCCTTGTCATCGGCGACGGCGGCCATGAGGCGGGCGGCGTTGGCCGGGGACCGCAGAAGGTAGACGGTCTCCTGCCAGGAGCGGTAGTCGTCGGCGGACATCAGGACGGCGTCGCCGTTCTTGGACGCGATCTCCACCGGCTCGTGGTCGTCGTTGACCTGCTGGATGAGCGGGAACAGGCGGGCGCGGGCGTCGCTGGCGCTTATGGCCATCGGGCTCCCCTCTCGTCAGTGGTACGGGATCATCGTACCGCTCTTGGCGTCTGAGTGGTACGGATTTCTGGTACGACTGGTACGGCTGGTGCGAGGGGGTCGGTCAGGCCACTCTGGGTCGGGTCGCCGAGCGTTCAGTCAGCGCACCAGCAGGTCGATCACGCCCGTCAGGTCCTCCTCGCCGCTGCCCTTGGCCAGGCGGCGGCGCATCAGCTCGAAGTACGGGCTGAGCAGGTCCGTGCTGACGCCCTGCTCCTCGGCCGTGCTCAGGATCGTCGGAGTGGCGGCCACCTGCATCGCGAGATTGGAGACGACGTCCTTGGCGTAGTCGCCGCTGCGCAGCTGTTCGGCGGTCTGGTGAACTGCCGGAGCCATCGCGGTCAGCCAGTCGGCGAGCAGCGGGGCGAGCGACGCGGGGGCGATGTCTTCCTTACGGATCAGGGCGAAGGCGTGCGCGGCCCCGGAGAACATCCCGTACATGGCGCTGAGCAGGGCCACGTCGTGCAGGGCGGCGAAGCCCGCGTCCTCGCCGACGTAGGTGGTGCCGTCCGGGACGCCGAGCACGTCCCGGTACCGCTCGAACAGCTCCCGCGAGCCGCTGTAGAAGGTGTAGGCGCCGGTCTCCGGGACGCCGATCATCGGCGGGACCGCCATGATCCCGCCGTCCAGGTAACGGGCGCCGCGCTCGCGGGCCCACTCGGCGCGGGCGCGGGCCTGGGCGGGGGTGCTGGTGGTCAGGTTGACCAGGTCACGGCCGGTCAGGTCGACGCCGGTCAGCGTCTCTTCGACCGACGCGTCGTCCAGCAGGCAGACGACGACCAGGGGGTTCGCCGCGACTGCCGCGGCGGCGCTGTCCGCGACCCTCGCGCCCTCGGCGGCGAGCGCCGCGGCGCGGGCCGGGGTGCGGTTCCAGACGGTGAGCGGGTGGCCTGCGGCAAGCCAGGCGCGGGCCAGCGCGGTTCCCATCGCGCCGAGGCCGAGCAGGGTGACGGGGGTCTTCTCAACGGCGTTCTGTGTCATGTCGATTAGGCTGGCCGAGGGCCCGGAGGTGATCAAGTACGCACTTCCGAGTGGGTGGTTACTTCAGGGTGAGCGAGCAGGTCAGAAGGGCGGGGCATGGCAACGCTGAACCGGCCGGGTGCATCAGGCGAACAATCCTGCGGGGTCGAAACCGCGATAGAGGTGATCGGCGGCAAGTGGAAGGTGCTGATCCTCTGGACGCTGCACGAGCGACCTCGCCGCCGTTTCGGCGAGCTGCGCCGACTGCTCCCAGGGGTCACTGAGAAGGTGCTCGCCTCCCACCTGCGCGAGATGGAGGCGGACGGCGTCGTGGACCGCGTCTCCTACGACGAGGTGCCGCCCCGCGTCGAGTACTCGCTGACCGAGGCCGGTGAGCGCCTCAACGAGGCGCTTGAGCCGTTGGCCGTGTGGGGGCGTGAGCGGCCGACCGGTTCCCGTGCGGGAACGGGGCCAGGCTCGTCAGACCACTCGGGTAGCCGCCGCGAACGGCATGGAGCTGATGGGGGAGACCTTGACCGGGCTGCTCGGGTTGGGGGCGTGGATCATCTGGCCGTTGCCGATGTAGAGGCCTACGTGGCTGAGGCCGGAGTAAAAGAAAACCAGGTCGCCGGGGGCGAGTTCGGAGCGTGAGACGCGGCGGCCCGCGTTGACCTGGGTGTAGGTCGTACGGGGCAGGGAGACGCCCGCCGAGCGATAGGCGGCCTGGGTGAGGCCCGAGCAGTCGAAGGCATTCGGGCCCGTCGCGCCCCAGACGTACGGGCTGCCGACGGCGTTGCGGGCGTAGGCGATGGCCTGGGCGGTGCGGGAGGAGCTGGGGGCGGGGGCCGCTGTGCCGCCTCGGGGCGCGGCGGGGGGCGCGGCGGGCTTCGCCGCAGCGGAGGGCGCGGGCGTGGGCGCGGGGGTGCGCTGGGGTGCGGGCTCGGCGGCGCGCGCTCGGTCCGCGGCGGCGCGCGCCTCCAGGGCGCGGGCGCGTTCTTCGGCGGTCAGCTGGCTCAGGAGACGCTTGGCCTTGTCCAGCTTGTTGGTGATCGTGGCTTTGTGGCGCTTCAGTTCGGCCTGGCGGGCGCGGAGTTCCCGCAGGCGGCCGTCCGCCTTGGTGTGCAGGCGGTCGACCGCGCGCAGCTGTTTCCGTACGCCGGTGATCGTGGCGGCCTGGCGCAGGCTCGCGCGGTCGGCGAGGGCGGCGCGCTCCAGGTAGTCGTCCGGGTCGGAGGCGAGGGCGAGCTGGAGTGCGGGGGCGACGCCGCCGGTGCGGTACTGGGCGGTGGCGGCCGAGCTCAGTGCCGTACGGGCGTCGTTCAGCTCCTCGGTCTTGCGGGCGGCCTCGTCCTGGAGGGCGTCGACCTCGCGCCGGGCCGCCGTGGCCTTCTCGGTGGCCCCGTTGTACTTCTCGGTGGCGATCTCCGCCTCCTGGTACAGCTTGTCCACCTTGGCCTTCACCTGGGCCGGGGTGAGCCGGGGCTCGGCGACCGACGCGCCCTCGAAGGCGGTGGCGCTCGCGGCTCCGGCCAGGGCGAGGGTGAGGGCGGTGCGCGCGGTGGCGCCGTTGAGCGGGGACTGCTTGGGCTTGCGATGAGCGGCCACGGAGTCGTCGTCTCCCTATGTATCCCTACGTACGCATCCGGCGGCGGCCCGCACAGGGGAGCGGGACGCCGCCGGACCTTTCGGCGGGGGTGACCGACTGCCGTCCGGGGCGGTCCGGTCGGCGGTGGGGAGCCGGTCACCTGGGGAGGGACGCTAGCCCCGCGATCCGGGAGCGGGCCGGTGATTGTGCGTAAGTAGTGCTAATGCGTGAAGCGGTGACTGGATGGGACCGACTGGGTTCCGAGTGTGACGGGCGCGGGCGGGCGTTGTGCGCCGAGGTGACCGATGGCCCTGACGGGGCCCACCTGGCCGCCGTGGCGTGGTAAGGGCCCGGCTAGGCGGCGGTCGGCGTCGACGGTGAGACCGTCGCTGTCGGCCCCGTCACGGTGCTGTACGTTCTCGCTGCCCAGCGTCTGGGGAAAGGTTCACGCTGCGGGGCCAGCGGGGTACGTTGGGCAGGCGGGACACCCGCAGTGGGACGGGGAAGCTGCGAAGGGGGAGGCATGGCGTATCTCGTGGAGCTACCGGTCACTGTGGCGGGCGGACCGCCGGAGATTGTGAAAGTCCAGATCGAGCAGGCCGGAGACGGTCTGGTCCAGGTTGCCCGGCCGGGACAGGTCGTGGCACGAGCCACGAGGTCTCTGAGCGACATGCTGGCCGGGGTTCGGCCGGTGGCGCAGAATTTCGTCGAGGGCTTTCGCGGCATGGTGGACGCACCCGACGAGATTGGCGTCGAGTTCGGAGTGTCTCTTACCGCCGAGGCGGATGTGGTGATCTCCAGCACGGCGGCCCAGGCCAACTTCAATGTCACGCTTACCTGGCACAGATCGTCAGCCGGTGCCTCCGATTCCACCGCACCCGCGCCACCATCGGAGCCTGCGCGGTGACGCCGTTAACCCCCGGCACCGTGGAGGGAACCGGGCCGAAAGCCCTCGACGCGGCCGTACTGCGGATCCGCACCGCACAGGGCGAGCCTGTGGGCCTGGCATTCCTGGTGACCACCGAACTGGCCCTCACCTGCGCCCATGTAGTGTCCGCAGCGCTCGGCACTCCGGAGGACGCCGTGCCTGCCACCTCCGCACGGCTCCACGTCGACCTGCCGCTACTGCCTGCATCCGGACCGGGCGGGCAAGGCGTCACGGCCAGCGTTGAACACTGGGTGCCGGCGCAGTCGTCCGGCACTGGGGACGTGGCTGTGTTGCGGCTGAGCGCTTCACTGCCCGGCGGCCGCCCGATCCGGCTGGCTGAGGCGCAGGACGTATGGGGACACCCGGCGCGGGCCTTCGGCTTCCCCACCGGGCGGGCTGGAGGGGTGTGGCACTCCGGCGTGCTGCGGGCGCGGCAGGCCAACGGATGGGTGCAGGCCGATCTGGCCGAGAACGGCTACCGCGTCTCCAGAGGCTTCAGCGGCAGTCCTGTGTGGGACGAGAAGCTCGTCGGCGTGGTTGGCATGGTGGCGGTGGCCGAGGTCGACGAGCCCCCAGTGAGCTATCTGATCCCCACCGACGGTCTGCTGGAGGCCTGGCCCGAGCTGCGCGGCCTGGCCCTGCCTCCGTCGCCGTTCCGGGGCCTGTCGGCGTTCCGGGAGGCCGACGCGCCGGTCTTCCACGGCAGGCGAACGGAGACCGACGAGCTTGTCGGGATGCTGCCTGGCGCACAGTGGACCACCGTCGTCGGTCCCTCCGGCGCGGGTAAGTCGTCGCTGGCCATGGCCGGGGTGCTGCCGCGGCTGAGGGAGGCCGGCACCTCGGCGGTCGTCATGCGGCCAGGCTCCGGCAGCAGTCCGCTGTCCGCCCTCGCCGCCGCACTGCTGCCGCTGCTGGAACCCGAGACGTCCGCGACGCAGCGGCTGGAGCGGATCCCTGCCCTGGTCGGCAGGCTCGCCGCGGACAACGGGCTGGCCGATGTCGTGCCCCCACTGCTCGACCGGCACCGAAGCCGTCAACTGCTCATTGTGGTCGACCAGTTCGAGGAACTGCTGGCGCTCGCACCCGCAGCCGTCGATGAACTGGCCGGTGTCCTGTTCGGCGACACACTGCCGGGTACGGTCAGGGTGCTGACCACACTGCGGGCCGATTTCCTTGAGGCGGCCCTCGCCCATCCCCGCCTCGGGCGTGCCCTCAGCCGACAGGTCTACGCCCTCGGTCCGATGGGTCCCGAGGGACTCCGGGACATCATCACGGTGCCGGTCGATGACGTTCCCGGCGTGTCTTACGAGCCCCACCTGGTCGACCGCATCCTGGCAGACATCGGCAGCGACGCCGGCGCCCTGGCTCTGCTCGGTTTCACCCTCGATCTGCTGTGGCAGCGGCAGAGCGGCGGCCTCTTGACACACCAGGCGTATGAGGAACTCGGCGGTGTTACCGGTGCATTGGGTGACCATGCCGACCAGGTCTGGACGGAATATGTCCCGGCAGCGGACGAAGCGGCTGCCCGGCGGCTGTTCACCCAGCTCATACGGGTGCCGATAGGGGCAGCGGCGGCGACACTGCGCACCGTGCCCTGCTCGGAGCTCGGCGCGGACGAGTGGCGAGTCGCGCAACGGCTCGCAGCCACCCGGCTGCTCGTCACGGGCCGCAGCGCCGAAGGCGTCGAAACCGTGGAGCTCGCACACGAGGCACTGATCAGTGGCTGGGGCAAGCTGCGCGGCTGGGCTGAGGAGGACCGTTCGTTCCTGGCCTGGCGGGAGACACTGCGGCACGACATGGACCGTTGGGAGCGTGGCGAACGTGCCACCGAGCTCCTGCCGACCGACCTCGCGCTGGCAGGTGCCCAGCGGTGGCTGCGCGAGCGCGGCACCGACCTGAGCGAGGCCGAACGCGACTACCTGGAGCGGGGGCGACGCCATCGACGGTCGCGGACCCGCAGACGGCGGGCGTTCGTCTCCGGGCTCGCCATCGTCATCGCGCTGGCGCTGGTCTTCGGAGGGCTCTGGCTGTACGCGCGCGGGCAGAGCCAGGAACGTGAGGCGATCGCCAACTCCCGCGCGCTGACCCAGGCGGCACAGAACGAGGAGCTCTACGATCCGGCGCAGTCGGTGCTCCTGGCCATCGCCGCGTATCAGGCTTCCCCGACGCAGGAAGCGCGTAACGAACTGTTGCGGAAGTACGTGACCCACGGGAGCTCGGCCCGTGTGCTCTCCGGGGTGCCGGGGAATATCAGATGGCTGGTGGCAAGCCGGGACGGCGATGTGCTGGTGGCTCAGGACAGGCTGGGCGGGCTCATGGTTTTCGTGCACGCCGCCAAGGGCAGGGTGCGCAGCGAAATGGTGGCCCAGAACGTGAAGGTGCAAGACGTCATGGTCTCCGGGGACGGGCGCCGGGCCGGTTTCGTCGCACTCGACGGAACCGTCTCGTGGTTCGACGTGAACGCGGACGCGGAGCAGATCGCCGGTCCGGTGCACAAGCTTCCCAAAGTGCGGGGGGTGGGGCCTCGTTCACAAGGTGGCAGGGCCGCGTTCTCGACAGACGGACGGATGATTGCTGCCAGAGCGATGAACGCCAAGGGCAAGGGACGTCTGGTGTGGTGGAACCTGGACGACGGCACTGTCGGCGGCGCGCTGCCCTCGCCGCCCTCCCTGGAGCCCGTGATCTGGTTCGGCCCGGACAACCGTTCCCTACTGATGAACGAGCCCCAACCGGAGAACGGCACCACCACCAAGGATCCCGAGCAGTACAAATGGCGTTTGGTGTCCGTCGACCTGGACACGGGGGCGAGCCGGACCGTGGTGAAGGATTCGAATGCCCCCCTGCTGGTCTCCGGCGACCGGACAGGGGCAGTGGCCTGCCACCACCAGAGCGGCAAGTCCGACTACATCCTTCATCGTGTCGCCGACGGCACCCCGCAGGGGCGCCCCTACCGCGACGAGGGGGGCTTCGACTGCAACATGGCGGCCACCGACGAGAAGGGGCACCGGATCGCCCTCAGCCGCACGCGCTCTGGGTCCACCACCCTGCATTTGGTGGACCTGGACCGGGGCGCTTTGGTCACCCGGGCGGTGCCGAGACCATCCGACATCCCGCTCGAGGAGCTGGTGTCGATCGGTGGAAAGCTGCATGCCGTTGGGTACAGCGGTATGAGCATCGCTTATACCGCATTCTCCCCGTCCCCTGGGATACTTGACGTCGGAAAGCAGGTGCTCACCCACGACGGCAGCAAGACGATCACCGTTCTGCGGGACGGCTCCCAGCTGCAGCTGCGGTCCGTGTCCAGCGACCGGCTGCTCGCCGAGGTCCCCCGCCCCAAGCCGTACTGGGACGGAGGGAAGAGCCCGATCAGGCTCAGCCACAACGGCAGGACCTTCGCCAGCCGCCAGGGGAGGAACACCGTCTCAGTCCGTGAGGTCTCCACCTTCCGCGAGACGGCACGGATATCCACCGCCAAGCCGCCCGAACCGGATCTCGACGATCCCAAGAGGGATCCCAAGTGGACGGGTTTCGACTACTTTTTCGACCGAGCTGGCTACCTGGTGACCGTTTCGGGCACCAGGGTGCAGCAGTGGGACCCGAGCACCGGCGCAATGCGCGCGCACTTCGACGCCGAGGTCTTCCGCCCCAAGACCACCGGCGATGTGCCGAAACTGGCCGTCAGCAGCTACCCAGAGGCGAACCATGTGGCCGTGCTCGTCGCAGACGATCCCGTCGTCCGAATCGTTGACCTGACCACAGGCCGTACGGCCTCGACGGTCAAGACGGTCGACGATGCCCAGAACATCCAGTTCGACGACACCGGCCGCTACTTCGCTCTGACCCGCGACGCGGATGCCGTCGAGCTATGGCGGCGCGACCCGCTCCGCAAGGAGATGGGCCCGCTGCGCGGCGTCGCCATGGATTCCAGGAAAGCAGTGACGCCAAGCGAGTTCCTCGGCGGCGCAGGCCGCTTCCTCGACCACGAGGGCCGCTTTGTGATGGCCGCCAACAGCACTGTGCAGACCTACGACATCGAGGAGCACCGCTACCTCGACTTCTACAACTTCGGCCGTGTCGCCTCCAGCAGTTCCAGCTCCTGGTACCCGTATTCGTTCGTTGATGTCTCGAAAGACGGAAGGACCGTGATCTACGCAGACGAGCGCGGCAATGGCGCTCCACTCACCCTCGACCCGATCCAGTGGCAGCGCGAGCTGTGCCGCACCATCGCCTACCGCACCTTCACCACCGACGTGCAAGACCGCCTTCCCTTGCAAGTATCGGCGCGTTCGGTCTGCCCTGATCCCTAACGAGCCCGTGCATGGCTGGGGGTGGCGCGTTTCGCGCATGTGCTCGCGGCGGCGCTCGGTACGCAGCCGATGGCCGGGCGCGATGGTGCAGCCCCGTTCGGCCAGGAGGGGGCGCACTTCACTAGGCTCCACCTCATGGACGTACTGATCAATGTCTTCGTCGGTCTGCACATCATCGGCATCGCCTCGCTGCTCGGCGGTTTTCTGACGCAGATGAAGGCGATGAGCGCGGGCGCGGCGCGGTTCACGCCCGCGATGCTGCACGGGGCGCTGACCATGCTGGTCACCGGGGTCGTGCTGGTCGGTCTGAACCAGGCCGACGACAACTCCGTCAACAACGTCAAGATCGCCGTGAAGATGGCGGTGCTGATCGTGATCCTGGCGCTGGTGTACGTGAAGCGCGACGAGGAGAGCGTCGACAAGTCGATGTTCGGCGCGGTCGGCGCGCTGACCGTGGCGAACATCTTCATCGCCACGGTCTGGACCTGAGGCCGGGCCTGGGGCCGGACCTGAGACCCGGGCCTGAGGGTCGGGTGGGATGCGACGACGGCTGCCCTCGGAAGGGCAGCCGTCGTCGGTCAGCGCGGCGTCAGTTCAGGGATCTGAAGCCGGACAGGCCGGTGCCGATCTTGTTTCCGCTGCCCTGGATGTTCGGGTAGAACAGCAGGTTGCCGGAGGCGTCGACGGACCAGATCGACGGGTTGCCGTCGCCCAGTACGTCCGGGACCGAGGTGACCAGCGGGCGGTTCGTCGTCGTCCAGCCCGTGCCGATCTGGGCGCGGTCGGCGCGTACGGCGAGGCCCTCGCCGTTCGGTCCGGTGCCGGTGTAGCGGTACAGCTCGCCGCTGCTCTTGTAGCGGGCGAGCAGGTCGACGCGCCCGTTCCCGCTGGCGTCGCCCGGCGCGGCGAGGTCGTAGCCCGACCAGCCGCCGTCGCCGATCAGCACCGGGGGCTGCTCCAGGTACTCGTCCAGGTAGCCGGACGGCGAACCGAAGTAGAGCCAGAGTTGGTCGCCCTGCTTCACCAGCAGATCGGGGTGGCCCGGCCGGTCGTCGGGGCCGATCACGCCGTCGCCGTCGGTGTCCAGCGGGCCGTCCACGTCGCCGATCGCGAGGATCTGGTCAGCGCCCTGCCAGTGGTCGTTCTCCGGCTCCCAGACGTTCAGCTCGCGGATGTCGCCCGTGTCGACGGCTCCCGCTCCGTCGTTGGCGTGGACCCACATCCGGTCGCGCCGCTCGGTGGCGTCGGGGGCGAGGACCAGCAGATCCTCGATGCCGTCGTCGGTCCAGTCGCCGCGGCGGGTGGTCTTGGCGTCCCGGTAGTTTCCGGCCGCCGAGGCCGCCTCGCTGGCCTGTACGGCGTTGCCCGCGCCGTCGCCGAAGTAGCGCCGGAGGGTTCCGTCGCCGTCCACGGCCCACAGGTCGGGGTGGCCGTCGCCGTTCAGGTCGCCGGGCTTGTCCGGGACCGCCGCGCCGTTGACGTAGAAGAGATACGCCTTGAGGTCGGACTTGTTCTTCGCGCGGTCGAGGCTGCGCACGAACAGGTAATGGGAGCCCGCCTTGGCCGGGGTCAGCTCGACGGTCACGCCGCCGTTCAGCGTGGACGGCGTGAGGGTGCGCACGGTCGAGTCGAGCGTGGACCAGTACTCGTACGAGGCGACGTCCTTGGCCTCACCGGGGGTGATCCGGAATGCGCCCTTGGTGCGCACGGCACCGGTGTCCACCGGCCAGCCGTCCTCGCCGTCCGGGAACTCCGTGGAGCTGACCGTGGGCGGGGTGCTGGGACGCTCGGGGTCGAAGACGAAGCGGCAGCCGGGCGCGCCCTTGGTGGGCGTCCAGTCCGAGTACAGCGAGCCGTCGTTGGCCTGTGCCTTCCAGGAGAAGTTGCCCTTCGCGGTGCCGAGATGCGGCAGCAGCGTCGACTTGGCGACCTTGAGCTTGGCGACCGCGCCCGAGGTGACGGGGACGATCTTGTTGACGATCATCACCCCGTTCGGGTCGGAATTGGGGTGGTGACCGGTCGCCCAGAGATGGAACTTGACGTTGACGGTGCCGCCGTCCGGGTCGCTGCCCTTGGCCGTCAGGTAGATGTCGGTGTCACCGATGAGGCCGTACGGGGCGGTGTCGCCGCAGCCCGCGCTGTTCTTCGTACTGGGAATGGTGTCCAGGCTGGAGGGCGCGGCGGGCGGCGAGTTGTACTGAGTGGAGATCACCGCCGTCTTGGCGTCGAACTTCTTCCAGCCGAAGGTGTCGCTCTCGCTGGCCTTGAGGCCCAGTGTGATGGTGTTCCACTTCTTCGCCGAGGCCTTCTTGGCCGCGTCGAGCGTGGAGAACTCCAGGTTTCCGGCCGGGCAGGAGGACGACCAGCCCTTGGCGGCGGTCACGCTGTCCTGCCTGGTGCTCCAACTGGGCTGTTTGTTCCAGGTGGTGGAGGAATTGATAGTGCCGGTGAGGTAGAGCCCGACCCACTTCTTGGTGCAGGACCAGGAATGGCTGTTCTTGATTCGGAACGTGGACTTGGTGATCGTCTTGCCGTGCAGTTTCCGGGCGTCCATGGTGAAGAACGAACGCCAAGTGCCGCCGGTGTCCGACTCGTAGCCCACGCGCGCGACGTTGTCGCTCTTGTTCCAGAAGGCGGTAGTCGGGTACTTCTTCGCGACCGCCGCCCAGTTGTTGCGGCCGCCCGAGACGTACGGGTCGATGTGCACCGGGTACACCGTGTCGGGCGCGGAAAGCAGCTCCTGGTCCGGCGTCAGCTCCAGCTTGCCGCGCTTGACGGCGGCGGGCAGCGGGGCTTCCTTGGCGCCGACGGCCGGAACGAAGCCCTCCTCGTCGACGCCTGATCCGACGGCCGGGCCCGCGCCCGATCCCGCGCCCGATCCCGAGCCCGATCCCGAGCCCGGTCCCGTGCCCGATCCGGTTCGCGGCATCGGAGCGGCGGAGCGCGCGGAGGGTGCGGAGGGTGCGGAACGCGCGGAGGGTGCGGCGAGCGCTTCGCCGGCGGAGCGGAGTCCCTTGGGCGCGGGCTCGGCGGCGGCGCCGGAGCTGTCCCACATCATCGGGGTCGGCGCCGTGAACACCTTCTGGCCCGCCGGGTTGACGGCGGTGAGGTTGCCGGCCTTGTCGGTCTTGGTGCTGACGCCTTCGGGCTTCAGCGCGTAGCTGAGCCGCTTGAGGCGGGGGTTCGCGGCCGCCTTGCGGTTCTTGACGACCAGCAGCTGCTGGAAGCCGGTGACGCTGGCGCGCAGCTTGAGGTCGACGCCGGGCAGGACCTCGGCGTACGTCGCCGTGTCGCCGTCGAGCGTCGGCGCGGGGAGGGTCTGGTCCCAGTCCAGCGCCATGCTGCGGCCGTCGCGGGCGATGGTGGCCATGGTGGTGTCGCCGGCCTTGCCGCCGCCGGAGAACTCGATGCCCACGGCCGTGGCCTTGGGGCGTACGACGCCGTCCTTGCCGCGTACGAGCGTCGGGTCGGCGTCGACCAGGCGTCCGTTCTGGCGGACCCGGACCGGGACGGTGTGGGTCTCCTGCGTGAAGGTGCCCTCGGGGTCGGCGAACGTGCTGGAGTACTCCGTTCGCTCCGAGAGGACCTCCACCCGCCGGCCGGTCTCAGCGGCGCGCTCCAGGGCGCGCTCGGTCTCCGGGCGCTCGACCTCGGGGGCGCTGTCCGCGGCTGCGGATGTGGTGGCGGACGCGGTGGCGGGGGCGACGGCCCCCGCCAGGCCGATGACGACCGCGCAGGCGACGAGTCGGCGCAGCCCCCCGCTCGCTATGCCGCCCAATGGTGGTCTCTTCCTCAAAACTCTCCCCTCCCCGCATTCCTGACGGGCCGTCGGGAATTTCCTCGGCTCGGGAATGCGTGCGCGCGGCGGATTGTCGCGCCGCGCATCATCATCAGATCGGAGAGAAGAGTAAACGCCCCCGCTCTGACCTGACATGCGGGGCCCTTTGATCACATGTCGGAAACATTTTCCGTGCGGGAAATGCTCTTGAGTCGTTTGTCCGTCAAGTCCGACTTGTCCGGCATCAAGTCCGGGTAATCTTCCGGGTTGTTTTCAACTCACAGGGGGCGGGACATTGTTGAATCCCTTGCGTGGCGCCGCCGCGAAATCGCGTCGGAGAAAGCCACCTATAGCCAAACGACGGTGGGCCAGGGCCACGGCGGCCACCACCGCGACCGTGGTCGCCACGGGAATTCTGGGGACCGATTTCGCGGTGGCGATGGGCCGTCTGTCGCTGCCGAAGCAGGACGACGTCAAGCCCGTTCCGGTCTCCGAGGTCACCGCGAAGAAGGCGGGGGGCCGGGACGACGCCGCGCGGGACGCGCGGCGCGCGGCCGCGCCCGAGGCGAAGTGGCCCGCGGCGGCCAGCGGCGAGGCGGAGATCCCGCAGAAGCGCGGCGAGCAGCGGCGGGTGGGCAAGCTGCCCGTGTCCGTCGGCGCGGCTGAGGACGCCGGGAGCGCCAAGGACGCGAAGGACGCGAAGGACGCGAAGGGCGCGAAGAGTGCCAAGGGCGCGAAGAGTGCCAAGGGCGAGGACACGGCCGCGCCGGAGAGCGCCCAGGTCCGGATCCTCGACCGCGAGACCACCGAGAAGCTCGGGGTCGACGGCGTCGTCGTCGCGGTACAGGGCCACGGAGGCGGCGCGGACGCCAAGGTCCGCCTCACCCTCGACTACTCCGGATTCGCGCAGGCCTACGGCGCGGACTGGGCGTCCCGGCTCTCCTTCGTCCAGCTCCCGGACTGCGCCCTGAAGTCCGTGGACGCCAAGAAGTCCGGGAAGGGCGAGAAGGGCGAGAAGGCCGAGGACTGTGCCCAGCCCGCCGAGCCGCTGGCCACCGACAACGACACCGACGCGGGAACGCTGACCGCCGACGTGCCGGTCGACGCCACCGCCGAGCGGCCGGACGGCCCGCGCACCATGTCCGGGACGGCCGACGGCGGCGTGACCATGCTCGCCGCGACCGCCGGGCCCTCGGGCGGCGGCGGCGACTACACGGCCACCCCGCTCAGCCCCACCGGACACTGGGCGGCGGGCGACTCGTCCGGCGGCTTCACCTGGGCGTACGACATCCAGACGCCCGAAGCGCCCGGCAGCCTGGAGCCCGCACTGGGGCTCAGCTACAGCTCGCAGGCCCTCGACGGCCGTACCGCCGCCACCAACAACCAGTCCAACTGGGTGGGCGACGGCTGGTCGCTGACCGAGAACTACATCGAGCGCCGCCACAAGTCGTGCAACGCGGACATGACCGACGGCAACAACAAGGCCAAGAACGGCGACCTGTGCTGGGGCAGCGACAACGCCACCATGTCGCTCAACGGCCAGTCCCACGAGCTGGTCAGGGACGACAGCACCAAGACCTGGAAGCTCAAGGACGACGACGGCACCCGCATCGAGCGGCTGAAGGACACCGCCCGCGGCAACGGTGACGACGACGGCGAGTACTGGCGGATCACCACCACCGACGGCACCCAGTACCACTTCGGCTACAACCGGCTGCCGGGCTGGTCGTCGGGCAAGCCCGAGACCCACTCCACCTGGACCGTGCCGGTCTACGGCAACCAGTCGGGCGAGCCCTGCCACAAGAGCTCCTTCGCCGACTCGTCCTGCAACCAGGCCTGGCGCTGGAACCTCGACTACGTCGTCGACACCAACGCCAACGCCACCGCGTACTACTACGCGGCCGAGACCAACTACTACGCGCGCAACGCCAGCCCCTACACCGGCCTCGGCACCGTCACGAAGTACACGCGCGGCGGTCACCCGACCCGCATCGAGTACGGTCTGCGCGCCAGCGACGTCTACGCCGCCAACGCGGCCGCCGCGAAGGTGGAGTTCACCGTCGCCGAGCGCTGCCTGCCGAACTCCTCCTTCGACTGCGCGCCCGCGAAGATGACCAAGGCGAACGCCAAGCGCTGGCCCGACGTCCCCGTCGACCAGCAGTGCAAGAAGGGCGAGGACTGCAAGTCGAAGATCGCCCCGACGTTCTGGACCACCAAGCGGCTCACCAAGATCACCACCAAGGCCCTGGTCGGCTCCGGCTACCAGACCGTGGACAGCTGGCAGCTGCGCCACCAGTTCCCCGACCCCGGCGACGGCTCGACGCCCGCGCTGTGGCTCGCGGGCATCACCCGTACCGGCCACACCGGTGACACCCCGATCAAGCTCCCGGAAGTCACCTTCCTGGGGCAGCAGCTGGCCAACCGCGTGGACACCACGGGCGACGGCGTCCCGCCGATCGTCCGCTACCGCGTCCGCCAGGTGAACACCGAGACCGGCTCCACCATCGGCGTCACCTACTCGGTGCCCGAGTGCACTCCGGGCAACCTGCCCGACGAGGCCTCCAACACCAAGCGGTGCTACCCGGTCTACTGGTCGTCGGCCGACTCCCCGGCCGCCGACTACAAGCCGGTGAAGGACTGGTTCCACAAGTACGTGGTCACCCGGATCCTGGAGAACGACCTGGTGGGCGGCTCGCCGACCCAGCAGACCGACTACACCTACGTGGGCGGCGCGGCCTGGGCCAAGAGCGAGGCCGAGTTCACCAAGGCCGAGCACCGCACGTACAGCGACTTCCGCGGCTACGGCGAGGTCCGCACCCAGGTCGGCAACGGCGCCGACGGGCCCAGGCTCGACAGCCGCACCCGCTACTTCCGCGGCATCGCGGGCGCCAAGGTCGCGGACTTCGAGGGCAACGAGGTCGCCGACCACCCCGCCCACCGGGGCGTGCGGCGCGCCACGGCCACGTACGCCAACGGCGAACTGCTCTCCGAAGAGACCACCGTCCCCTGGCGCAAGGGCCCCACGGCCAGCCGCGCCAGGCCGGGCCTGCCCGCGCTCACCGCGTACATGACGGACGTCAAGGAGGAGACCGACCGCCAGCCGCTCAAGGGCGGAGGCTGGCAGCGCACCAAGTCCGAGCGGACCTTCGACGCGTACGGCATGCTCGCCGCCGAGACCGACCACGGCGACGTCGCCAAGACCGGCGACGAGTCCTGCACCACGATGACGTACGCCCGCAACAAGGGCGCGAACATCCTGGAGCTGACGGCCTCGGCGAAGACGACCGCGGGCACCTGCGCCTCTCCCGGCGCGGTGACGAGCGAAGCGCGTACGTACTACGACGGCAGCGGCACCCTGGGCGCCGCGCCCACCAAGGGCAACGCCACCCGCCAGGACGAGATCGACGGCAAGGGCACCGGCTTCATCACGGCCGCCACCACGTCGTACGACGCGTACGGGCGGCCGGTCTCGGTCAAGGACGCCGAAGGCGGCACGTCGAGCACCACATACGTCCCGGCCACCGGCCCGGTGACCAAGACCGTCGTGAGCAACCAGCTCAAGCACACCCTCACCACCGAGTTCGACCCGCGCCGCGGCGTCGCCGTCGCCGAGACCGACGCCAACGGCAAGCGGTCCGACATCGCGTACGACGCGCTCGGCCGGGTGTCCAAGGTGTGGGAGCCGGGCCGCGCCAAGGCGACGTACCCCGACTCGCCGTCGGCCGCGTACACCTACCGGATCTCGCGCACCGAGCCCGCCGCCATCACCACCACGCAGCCGCGGGGCGACGGCTCGACCGAGACCAGCTATGTGCTGTACGACGGCATGCTGCGCCAGCGGCAGACCCAGACCCCGTCGGCGACCGGCACCGGCAGGCTGCTGACCGAGTCGCAGTACGACTCGCGGGGCCTGCAGTGGAAGACCTTCGACGACTACTACGCCACGGGTGAGCCCGAGGCGAAGCTGGTGACCGGCGACGACACCAAGTCGCCCGCGGTGCTCCGCACGGAATTCGACGGCGCGGGACGGCCCACGGCCGCCGTGTCCATGAAGTACGGCACGGAGACCCGGCGTTCCACCCTGGTCTACGACGGCAACCACACCACCGCCATCGCCCCCAAGGGCGGCAAGTCGGAGACCACCGTCACCGACGCCCTGGGGCGCACCGTCGAGGTGATCGAGTACACCAACGCGGCCAGGACGGCCTCCCAGTCGGTGCGCTACGCGTACGACAAGAAGGGGCACCTCACCAAGGTCATCGACCCGAAGGGCAACGAGCGCGTCTTCACCTACGACGCGCGAGGCCGCCAGATCAAGACCGAGGACCCGGACCAGGGCGTCAGCACCGTCACATACGACGTCATGGACCGCCCGGTGACCAGCACCGACGCCCGAGGCGTCACGCTGACCACCAGCTACGACGCGCTGGGGCGCACCAGTTCGGTCAAGCGGGGTTCCACCACGCTGTCGGAGTGGACCTACGACACCGTCGCCAAGGGCGAGTTCGCCGAGGCCCGGCGCTATGTGGACGGCCAGGCGTACGTGCAGCGGGTCACCGGCGTGACGGACGACTACCAGGCCACCGGGCTCGAGGTCACGATTCCCTCATCGGAGGGCGAGCTGGCGGGCACGTACAAGTGGAGGTTCTCCTACAACAAGCAGACCGGGCTGCTGACGCAGATCGTCCAGCCCGCGATCGGCGACCTGCCCGCGGAGCGCGTGGTCACCCGCTACGGCTCGGACGACGAGGCGCAGGGGCTGACCGCGAACGGCCGCATCCTGGTCAACTCGGCCGCGTACGACGCCTTCGGGCGGGTGCAGCGCACCGAGTACAACGACCGGGCGCGCCGCCTGTACCGCAGCTGGTCCTACGACGAGCACACCGGTGAGCTGCTGCGCGTCACGACCGACCGGACGATGGCGCCTCAGCGGGTCGACGACACGCACTACACCTACGACCTGGCGGGCAACGTCACGCGCATCAAGACGCTGACCGGCCAGGGCGAGGCGCGGCAGACCGACACCCAGTGCTTCGTCACCGACGCGCTGCAGCGGATGACCGAGGCGTGGACCTCGACCGACGACTGCGCCGCTGGCCCGTCCACGGCGAACGTCGGCGGCCCGAAGCCGTACTGGACGTCGTACAGCTACGACGCGCTGGGCAACCGGACCGAGGAGACCCGCCACGACATCAGCGGCGGCGAGGACACCGTCCGGGGCTACGGCTACGGCGGGTCCGGCGCGGGCCAGGGCGGGCCGACCGCGCTGGCCTCGGTCGAGACGACCAGGGGCGGAAAGGCGACCTCGACCGACTCCTTCACCTACGACGAGGCGGGCAACACCGTCACCCGCAAGGCCGGCGGCCGCGACCAGACGCTGACCTGGAACGCGGAGAACCAGCTCGCCACGGTCGAGGAGCCGGGCAAGGCCACCACCAGCTACACCTACGACGCCGAGGGCAACCGGCTGATCAGGAAGGACGGCCAGGGCGCCACGCTGTATCTGCCCGGCGGCAACGAGCTGAAGCTCCAACCGGACGGCAAGAAGACGGGCACCCGCTACTACGACTTCGACGGCGAGACCGTCGCGGTCCGCACGGGCGGAGACCTCGTCTTCCTCTTCACCGACCACCACGGTTCGGGGACGACGGCGATCGACGCCACGACGCAGGAGGTCACGCACCGCTCGCTCGACCCGTTCGGCGCGGAGCGGGGCACGGTCAGCGCCCTGTGGCCGGTGGACCAGGGCTTCGTCAACGGCACCATGGACGGCACGGGTCTGACCCAGCTGGGCGCACGCGCCTACGACCCGAACCTGGGCCGGTTCCTCAGCGTTGACCCGATGGCCGACTTCAGCGAGTCGCAGCGGATGAACGCCTACGCCTACGCGAACAACAACCCGGTCACCTTCTCCGACCCGGACGGCCTGTTCTTCGGCAAGATCACGAAGGCCTTGAAGAAGGGCTACAACAAGGCCAAGAAGGTCGTCAAGAAGACCGTCAAGAAGGCCAAGAGGGTAGTCAAGAAGGTCAAGAAGACCGTCAAGAAGGTCGCGAGGACCGTCAAGAAGGTCGCGAAGAAGGTGAAGCGGGCCGCCAAGAGGGTGGCCAAGGTCGCCAGAAAGGTCGTGAAACGCACCGTACGGGCGGTCAAGAAGTACGCGGTCAAAACGGCCAAGTACGTCAAGCGAAAAGCCCGGAGCGTCAAGAGAGCCGCTGGCAAGGCCTGGAAAGCGACCAAGAAGGGCGTGTCCAGTGCGAAGAAATGGGTGACGTCAGGCGAGTGGAAGAAAACCGCCGCCAAGGCCGCGAGCGTGTTGGGCAAGGTCAGTACCGGGCTCGGTGTCGCGGCGTCGATCGTCACACCGTTCGCCCCGCAACTCGGGGCCGCGCTCGGCGCCGCGTCCCTGGCCACCGGAGTGGCGAGCGCGGGTCTGTACGCGGCCAGCGGTGACATGAAGAACGCGGGCACCGCGCTGGTGGGCACCGCGCTGGCCATCGCAGGCGGCGGTGCGGGCAAGGTCATCGGCGGAGCGGTCGCCAGGGTCGCCGGACCGCGGATAGGATCGGTCGCCGGCGGCGGCCTGCGAAGCCTGATGCCAGCTCACGGCAAGGCCAAGTCCTTCGTCGGAATGACCGGCAGGGTCTATTCGGCGAGATCGCAGAACGCGTGGACCGCCGGAGCGCATTTCATGGCGGACGCCCCCGGAAATCTCTGGGGGGCCACTCACTGGTGAGCCAGCCCACCTGAGGTGAGGAATACCGGTCTGTGGCGCACGGGCCACCCGTGCGCCACAGACCGGTAACCAGTCACTAGTGACTGACAGCTAGTGACCAGCAAACAGCAGCGGATGGAAAGCAGGTAAGGCGCATGCGGCTCAGTGATATTCCGGTGGGAGGGATGCTCGCTGTCTGCCTGGTGGCCGCGGCCTGCTTCGCGGCGGTGTGGATGCCGCTGATGCCGAATCGTTCCTTTCGGATCAAGGTACTGATCGGCTGTTTCGCGCCCCTGGGCATTCTGGCGGCGACGGCCGCACTCCGCGACTGGTCTCCGCAGGTCGCCATGGCGTACTACATCTGGGCTGTCGTCGCCCTGGCCTGCGCCCCCTGGGGGAAGAGGAAGGAGACCGCCGCATACGTCCGCGCGGAGTCGGAGGGACGGGGCTCCGACTACAAAAAGGAGGCTCGGGCTCTCGCCTACCGCGTGGTCGCGTATATGGTGCCGCTCTTCATCGCTCTTTCCGTCTATTTCGAGGACTTCTGATGCTCGCCGGACTGATCATGACCGTCGCGGGAACCGCCGGAGCGCTGGCCGCCGCCGCCAGGGGCGACGACACCCTCGTGGTTCTGGGGCTGGCGGCCCTCGCCCTGTCCGGCGCCCTCAAGATCTTCATGACCAGGGCTCGTGGGTAAGTGACGCGCTGGCCTCGCGGGCGGGAGCGGGCCGGTGGCGGGGCTGTGTGGGGCTGTGTGGGGAACCCGGAGCCGGGTGTCAGTGGGGACGCCTAGACTCGGTAGACGATGAGCAGCCTCTTTGACGACAGCTTCCTGGCGGACCTCAAGCCCTCGGACGAGGAGCCGCCGCCGCCCGAGGAGCACGCGCCGGAACCCGGAACCGAGCGCGAGGAGATTCCGGACGACCTCTTCGGGGGCCGGTTCGACGCGCCCGTGGACCGGGACGCGTACTACCGCGACGGCGCGCCGCGCCCCGTGGTGGACCCCGCCGCCCTGCTGGAGGGGCTGAACGACAACCAGCGCGCCGCCGTGGTGCACTCCGGGACCCCGCTGCTCATCGTGGCCGGAGCCGGGTCCGGCAAGACCCGCGTGCTGACCCACCGCATCGCCTATCTGCTCGCCGAGCGCGGGGTGCACCCCGGCCAGATCCTCGCCATCACCTTCACCAACAAGGCCGCGGGCGAGATGAAGGAGCGCGTCGCCGATCTCGTGGGGCCGCGTGCCGCCGCGATGTGGGTGATGACGTTCCACAGCGCGTGCGTCCGCATCCTGCGTCGCGAGTCCAAGCGGCTCGGCTTCACCTCCTCGTTCTCGATCTACGACGCCGCCGACTCCAAGCGGCTGATGGCGCTGGTCTGCCGCGATCTCGACCTGGACCCCAAGCGCTTCCCGCCCAAGTCCTTCAGCGCCAAGATCTCGAACCTGAAGAACGAGCTGATCGACGACGAGACCTTCGCCGGGCAGGCCGTCGACGGCTTCGAGAAGACCCTCGCCCAGGCGTACACGATGTACCAGGCGCGGCTGCGCGAGGCGAACGCCCTCGACTTCGACGACCTGATCATGACGACGGTGCACCTGTTGCAGGCGTTCCCGGATGTCGCCGAGCACTACCGTCGGCGCTTCCGGCACATCATGGTCGACGAGTACCAGGACACCAACCACGCCCAGTACGCCCTGGTGCGCGAGCTGGTCGGCCAGGCGGGCGGCGAGGCGGGCGGCCAGGCGGGCGGCCAGGGCGACGCGGATCCGGGGGCCCAGGACCCCGGCGCTGTGGAGCCGGGCGAGCTGTGCGTCGTGGGTGACGCGGACCAGTCCATCTACGCCTTCCGCGGCGCCACGATCCGCAACATCCTCCAGTTCGAGGAGGACTACCCGGACGCGACCACGATCCTCCTGGAGCAGAACTACCGCTCCACCCAGACGATCCTGACCGCCGCCAACGCCGTCATCGAGCGGAACGAAAGCCGCCGCCCGAAAAACCTGTGGACCAACGCCGGCACCGGCGCGCGGATCACCGGCTACGTCGCCGACACGGAGCACGACGAGGCGCAGTTCGTCGCCGAGGAGATCGACCGGCTCACGGACGCGGGCCAGGCCAAGCCCGGCGACGTCGCGATCTTCTACCGGACCAACGCCCAGTCCCGCGTCTTCGAAGAGATCTTCATCCGCGTCGGCTTGCAGTACAAGGTCGTCGGCGGGGTGCGGTTCTACGAGCGCAAGGAGGTCCGGGACGTCCTGGCCTATCTGCGGGTGCTGTCCAACCCGGAGGACTCGGTACCGCTGCGCCGCATTCTCAACGTACCCAAGCGCGGAATCGGCGACCGCGCGGAGGCCATGATCGACGCGCTGGCGCAGCGTGAGCGGATCAGCTTCTCGCAGGCGCTGCGGCGGGTGGACGAGGCGTACGGCATGGCGGCCCGCTCGGCGAACGCCGTCAAGCGCTTCAACACGCTGATGGAGGAGCTCCGTACGATCGCCGAGTCCGGCGCGGGACCGGCCACGGTCCTGGAGGCCGTACTGGAACGGACCGGCTATCTCGCCGAGTTGCAGGCTTCCACCGACCCACAGGACGAGACCCGGATCGAGAACCTCCAGGAGCTGGCCGCGGTGGCCCTGGAGTTCGAGCAGGACAGGGCGGCCGCGGCCGAAGGCACGGCCGAAGGCGGGGACGCGGGCGAGGGCGCGGCCACGGGCTCGTCCGGGACTCTGGCGGAGTTCCTGGAGCGGGTCGCCCTGGTCGCCGACTCCGACCAGATTCCGGACGAGGACGACGACGGCTCCGGCGTCATCACCCTGATGACGCTGCACACGGCCAAGGGCCTGGAGTTCCCCGTGGTGTTCCTGACCGGCCTGGAGGACGGCGTCTTTCCGCATATGCGCGCGCTGGGGCAGGTCAAGGAGCTTGAGGAGGAGAGGCGACTCGCGTACGTGGGCATCACGCGGGCGCGCGAGCGGCTGTATCTCACGCGCGCGACGATGCGCAGCGCCTGGGGACAGCCCTCGTACAACCCGCCGTCCCGCTTCCTGGAGGAGATCCCGGACCAGCATCTGGAGTGGAAGCGGACCGGGCCTTCGGTCCCCGCGCCGTCGGCCGCGCCCGGCAGGGGCGGCGGGTCGGGGCCGGTGTCCTCGCTGACGTCGTCGCTGTCCTCGTCGCGTGCGCGCGGCGGCCCTTCGGGCTTCGCCACGCGCCGGGCGGGCGACAAGCCGGTGGTGTCGCTGGCGGTCGGGGACCGGGTCACACACGACCAGTTCGGTCTGGGCACCGTGGTGGCGGTGGAGGGCTCGGGCGACCGGGCGCGGGCGAGCATCGACTTCGGCGACCCGAAGCCGAAGGTGCTGCTGCTGAGGTATGCGCCGGTGGAGAAGTTGTAAGGGGAGGGCCGGGCCGGACTGGGTCCGGCTTCGGGCCGGACTGGGGAGGGCCGGACTGGGCCCGGCTTCGGGCCGGGCCTCGGCTCTAGGCCGGGTTGATGCCGTGGCGGAGGAGCCAGGCCAGCGGGTCGATCGCCGAGCCGCCGCCGGGGCGCACCTCGAAGTGCAGGTGCGGCCCGGTGGAGTTGCCCGAGTTACCGGCGTACGCGATGACGTCCCCCGCCTTGACCGCGCCGCTGCGGACCTTCGTGCTGGAGAGGTGGCAGTACCAGGTCTCGGTGCCGTCCGGCGCGGTCACGATCGCCATGTTGCCGTAGGCGCTGTTCCACTGGGTGCGCACGGTGCCGTCGGTCGCGGCCATCACCGGAGTGCCGTACGCGACCGGGAAGTCGATGCCGCTGTGCACGGACATCCAGTTGATCCCGGCCTGTCCGAAGCGCGCGCTGAGCCCTCGGCGCGTCACGGGCGCGGCGAACTTGGGGCGCAGCCGCTCCTTGCGCTCCGCCTCCTCGATCTTGCGCTTCCGCTCGGCCTCCTGGCGCGCCTTGAGGTCGATGCGTTCCTGGGTGCGGCTGGCCCGGCCCGCGAAGTCGTCGGCTTCGGCGGAGAGATTGGCCAGCTGGGTGTCGAGCTGGCTGTTGACCTGCGCCGGTTTGACCGTGGGGGTGAGCGTGGCGGTCGCGTCGGGTGCGGCCTGGGGCTTGGCTTCCTTCTTGTCGCCGTCGCTGAGGCCGGTGGTCACCGACGCGGCGGCGATCCCCGCGACGCCGAGCGCGCAGACCGACGGCACGGCGACGGTGAGCAGCGCGGAGCGCTTGGCGGGGGCGCGGCGGCGCGCGCGGTTCGCGCTGCGGCCGGTGCCGCGGTCGCGGGGGCGGGTGGCGGTCGGGGTGTCCGGGGTGGTGTTCGGTGTGGTCGGGGCCAGGTCCAGGTCCAGGTCCGGGGTTTCGTCGGTGGCGGTGCCGTCGTGGTCCTCGGCGTACGGGGTGTGGTCGTCGTAGCCGTCGGGGCCGTCGGCGTGGTCGGGCTCGGCCGCTCCCGCGAATTCCGCCGTGCTGAACTCCCCCTCGGGGGACGGCTGCTCGTATGTCAGCTGTCCGTACGTCGCCGTCGCCGTCTGGTCGTGGGGGTACCCGTCCGCGTACCCGGCGTAGGCGCCGTACGCGGTGGTGGCGCTGGCGTCGGTGTTCCAGGCAGTGGCGTCGTAGGCGCCGGAGTCGTAGAGCCCCGCCTGCCACTGGGCGGTGCCGTCCCACTGCTCGGCTGGCTGGGGTCCCGGCTGGGCCGGGATGTCCGCGAGCTGCTGGTAGCCCCCGGTCGACCAGTCGGCGGTCGTGTCGTAGCCGCCCGTCTGGTACGGGTCGTAGGTGACTGTGCCCAGCGTGTCGTGCGCGGTGGTGGTCCACGCGGTGCTGCCCCACTGGCCGCTCTGCCCCGAGCCGTACGCGCCGCCGGACGGGTCGCCCGTGCCGGGCAGTGCGCCGAACAGGGGGTCGGTGGCGAAGCTGGTGGTGTCGAAGGCACCGGTCGCGTTGCCGTCGTATCCGGCGGCGTAGCCGTGCTGGTCGTTCACCAACGTCTCTTTCGCCTCGACGGTGGGGGGAGGGGCCGAGCAGTGCGGTGACTGTACCCGGCGGTATGCGACGGCGACAATCTTCGGCGGGTTCCGGGCCTTCAGGAAACGGGCAATCGGCCGACTTTCGGCTGTTCATAGGGACAGCCTTGGCCTTCTGTTCGACTCTCGTTCGACCGTGGCGCGGGTGAGTCAGGCTACGGAAGCCGATGCGGAGGCGCGGGACGCCGGGGTGTCGGCGTCGATCGCCTGCCGGATGCTCGCCGCGACGGCGGGGTGCACGGGCAGGGCCAGGTGCCCGATGCCGGTCACGGGGACGTTGTGGGCGCGCAGGTCCGGGTGGTCGACGCAGGCCGTCTCCGGCGGGACCATCACCTGGTCGAGGTCGCTCCAGAAGCCGACGAACCTGGTACGGCAGCCGGGAGCGGGCTGCCTGAGCTCGGCGATCACGTCCGAGTCGGGGCGCATCTGGCGGACGATCGGGTGCGTGTTCATCAGCGGGGCCACGCTGGTGCCGCCGTGCGGCGAGCCGAGGGTGACCAGGGTGCGTACGCGGTGGTCGCCGCCGCGGTGCTGTACGTAGTACCGGGCGATCAGGCCGCCGAGGCTGTGCCCGACGATGTCCACATCGCGGTGGCCGGTGCGTTCGCAGATCTCCTCTATACGGAGTGCGAGCAGCTCGGCGGCGGCGCGGATGTCGCGGGTGAGGACCGAGTAGTTGAGCGACTCGACGTGGTGCCTGCCGTGCCGGGCCAGGGAGCGGCGCAGCAGGACGAAGACCGAGCGGTTGTCGATGAAGCCGTGCAGCAGGACCACCGGCCTGCCGGTGTCGGCGGACGGGAGGCGCGGTGTCCGTGGTGTCCGTGATGTCCGTGGTGTCTGTGGTGTCTCCGGCGGCTGGGTGGCGGGGTGGCGTTCCTGGGTGATGCCCGAGGGGTAGAGGAGCAGGTGCCCGGCGAGGACGGCCAGCTCCAGCGCGGTCGCCTTGAGCAGCGCGACGGAGATTCCCAGGCGCTGGGCGGGCTGTGCCTGGCCTATGCGAAACAGGATGGGCAGGACCCTCATAGCCGACCTCCGAACGGCACGCGGAGGGCGGCTCTGTCCCCCGTGTCCCCCGTGTCCCCGTGAACGTGTCCCTTCGTGTGATTTCCCCCTCCCTCTTCACCGCGAAACTGCCGGGTAGGGGATGCTGGGGATAACGTTCGTTCACGTCTTCCGGGGGCGTGGCGGGTGCATCTCCGTTCGTCTCGGTGCATCCCGGTATATCTCGGTATTCTCGGTAACGTCGGTACATGGAGGCAGTGATGGGTGTGGCAACCGGCCCGATCCGCGTGGTGGTCGCCAAGCCAGGTCTCGACGGGCACGATCGCGGGGCCAAGGTGATCGCGCGTGCGCTGCGCGACGCGGGTATGGAGGTCATCTACACCGGTCTGCACCAGACGCCCGAGCAGATCGTCGACACCGCGATCCAGGAGGACGCCGACGCGATCGGCCTCTCCATCCTCTCGGGCGCGCACAACACGCTGTTCGCGAAGGTGATCGAGCTGCTGCGGGAGCGCGACGCGGAGGACATCAAGGTCTTCGGCGGCGGGATCATCCCGGAGGCGGACATCGCGCCGCTCAAGGAACAGGGCGTATCGGAGATCTTCACGCCGGGCGCGACGACGGCGTCGATCGTGGACTGGGTCCGGGCGAACGTACGCCACCCGGCCGAGGCGTAACCGGGGTCCCGGCCCCGCGCGTTCTGTTTGTTGTGGGTCGGGGGTGGGGTGGGAGGTACGTGCTCACGGCGACTGGTTGCCCGGAAGCTGCGAACCGCGTGCTGCCCAGGTCACAGTCCCCGCTCCGCTCGCACCCCCCACCCCACCCCCTCACCTCCGTGAGCGGCCGCGGGCCGGTGGGGGTACGCGGTCCACCCCCTCACGTCCGTGGGCGGCTGGCGGACCAGTCAGGTTTCGGTTGGTTCGTTCTCCAGTTCCGCGCGCATCGCCGCGCGCAGCCGCAAGGTGCTCACCAGCCGCTGGAACGCCTCCGACCAGTACCCCACCGCGCCCGGCGCCCCGTCGTCCGGCTCGTCCGGTATCGCGGTGAGGGCCTCCAGGCGGTCGGCCTCGTCCGGGTCGAGGCAGCGCTCGGCCAGGCCCATCACCCCGCTGAAGCTCCACGGGTAACTTCCCGCGTCCCGCGCGATGTTGAGCGCGTCGACCACGGCGCGGCCAAGCGGCCGCGACCACGGCACCACGCACCCGCCGAGCAGCTGGAACGCCTCGGACAGCCCGTGCACCGAGATGAACCCGGCGACCCAGTCGGCCCGCTCGGCGGCGGGCAGCACCGCCAGCAGCTTGGCGCGCTCGGCGAGCGACACCGCGCCGGGCCCACTCGCGTCCGGCACACGCCCTAGCAGCGCGCGGGACCAGTGCGCGTCGCGCTGGCGCACCGCGGCCCGGCACCACGCGCCGTGCAGCTCGCTCTGCCAGTCGTCGGCGACCGGCAGGGCCACGATCTGCTCCGGCGTACGGCCGCCGAGCCGCGCCGTCCAGGAGGCGAGCGGGGCGGACTCGACCACCTGGCCGAGCCACCAGGCGCGGCGGCCCCGGCCCGCTGGCGGGTTCGGTACGACGCCGTCGCGCTCCATCGCCGCGTCGCACTCGTGCGGCGCCTCCACGGTGAGGGTGCCGTCGGAACGGTCGAGCGCCACACAGGACGCGGCGCGCGCCGCCATCCGCGCCGCGAGCGCCGAACCGGGCAGCGCGGAGAGCAGCTCGGCGGCGGTGGTCCGGACGTTGCGGCCGCGGTCGGTGAGCGCCTGCTCCAGGAAAGGTTCGTCGGCGTCGGCCAGGCCGGTGCGCAGCGAGTCGAGGAACATCAGCCGGTCCTCGGCCCGCTCCGCGGTCCAGGTCGTGGCGAGCAGCTCGCGCGCGGCGTCGGGGTCAGCCGCCCGTACGGTGCTGAGCAGCGCCACCCGCTCCGCGAACAGGCCCTCCTCCCACAGCCGTCGGACCGCGGCGGTCTCCTCAGGCGCGGGCAGTGCGGTACCGCCGGGTGCGGCGCGCAGGGCGAACCGCCAGTCGGGGTTGAGCCGCGCCAGCCACAGCGCGCGCGGCCCTGCGAGGGTCAGCGCCTGCGGCCGCAGGTCCGTACGTCCGCGGGCCGCGTCCAGCAGCGCGGGCAGCAGCTCCGGTGGCGCGGCGAAGCCCCGCTGGTTCGCCAGGGCCAGCCACTGCGGCAGCAGCTCCGTCAGGTCGGGAGCCGAGCCGCGCCGCCCGCCTGAGCCGCCCCCGGTGCCGGGACGGCCGGAGAGCAGCGTCGCGAGCCGTCGCTTGGCGGCGTCCGGCAGCGTGGGCCGCGGATCGGGCGCGGCGGGCTCGGGCGGCGCGGCCGCGGGCGCGGGGCGCAGCCCCGCCCTGCGCCGCACGGTCTGCGCGGCCGCCGCGTCCAGCAGCGCGCCCGCCGCGTCCTGATCCGGCGCGATGCCCGACGGCGTACGCCGCTCAGTCCCCAGCAGCGCCGCGGTAACGAGCTCCTCCCACCGCACGCCCGTGTCGGGGCTGGCAGCGGTTCCCGCACTGACCCCGGTGCCGGCGGCCGTGCCTGCGTCGGTGCCGGGGCCGGTCCCCGTCCGCGTACCGCCCCCTGTGCTGGTGGCAGGGTCGGGGGCGGTGTCCGTGTCGGCGGCGCTCATAGGGTCTCCTGTCGGGGTCGAACGAGCTGGTGCCGGTGCCGTCGCCCGGTACCGGTGTGTGCTGGCCCGCCGTGATGTGGTCTGGGCCGACAGGGCCCAGGGCCTGTCGTCAGCACAGGGGGACCGCGTCGGAGGTCGGGGCGGTCGCGGGGTCTGGCCAGGCGGTGAGCGGGGTGAAGCCCCGGTGGCCGCACTCGCCGAAGACCGTGACGGGCGCGCCGCCCGAGAGTGCGGCGAGCTTCCACAGGCCTGGGCGTGACAGTGCCGTGGCGGACAGGGGGAGTGCCGACTTGCCTTCCGCGTCGGCCAGCTGCCAGGTGTCGCCGGTCGGTGTCGGTATCACCCGGTCCAGGGTGACCGGCCAGGAGTCCAGCCAGGGGTCGTCGCGCAGCGCGGTCCCGTAGGCGGCCGCGGCCTCCTCGGTGTCCATCCCACGCGGGCGCGCCCGCGTGGGTTCCGGCGCGGCGAACCGCTCGCCGAGCCCCGCGCGCAACTGCCCGGCCCCCGGATACGCCGACAGCTCGGCGTCGAGCGCCAGGCCGACCGGCAGCGCGAGCTCGGGCGCCCGCCCGGCCGCTCCGAAGGACAGCAGCAGTGCCGTACGCCCGGACTCGATGCCGTGCAGCCATATCCGACGCGCCGTCAGCTTGGCGTCCACCGTGTCGTACTGGGCGAGCACCAGCCAGCGGTCGCGCACCGGCGGGCCGTCGGGTGACGCGGGCAGCCCGACGCGTGCGCGGACGGTCGCGGCCAGCGGCTCGGGCAGCCGCTCCCGGCGCAGCCACGCCCGGTCGAGCAGATGCAGCAGCGCGCACTCCTCAAGCAGCCGCACCGGCCAGTCAGCGCCCGACGCGGGTATGGCGCCCAACTCCCGTACCCGCGAGGCCAGCCCCGGCGCCTGCGAGTCGACCATGCGCCGGGCCGTCTCCTCCCATATCCCGTACCCCGCCTGCTCCGCCGCGGCGAGCCCGCCGCGGAGCAGATCGGTCAGGCGCTGCTCCAGCTCCGACGCGCCCGCGGTGATCCGCTCGGCCCTGCGCTCCGCTCTGCGCCTGGCCGCCTCCGGATCGGCGGACCCGGCCGCGCCCGCCGCCCCGGCGTCGCCCCGCTGTCTTTCCGCGCGCGCACGTCGGCCGGTCAGCCACTGCTCGGCCCACTCGGGCGGCGCGGCGTCCGGTACCGTGCCGTCCGCTCCCGCCCACAGCAACAGCAGTCCCAGCGCGTGCTTGCACGGGAACTTCCGGCTGGGGCAACCGCACTTGTACGCCGGGCCCGTGGTGTCCACGACCGTCTGATACGGCTTGCTGCCGCTGCCTTTGCACAGCCCCCATATCGCCCCCTCGCCCGAGCTGCCCGTCTCGGACCACGGCCCGGCCACGCCGAGCCTGCTTCCCGCCTTGCGTGACGACGCGTCAGGCGCCAGTGCCAGCACCTGCTCCGCCGTCCAGCGAACCCCCTGCTGAGTCATGTCTCCGACGGTAGGTCCCGCCACTGACAATCGCCCTCGACAGGGCTCTGACCTGCGTCGGAGGTCGATTGTCAGTGGCGTGGTGCACGGTTGTTCGCACAGCCGGAGAGTTGCCGGAGACCCGGAGGGGGACCCATGACCGAGCCTGTCGACTCCACCACGATCAGCTCGCCCAGCACCGCCGCGCCCGGCGCGGACACCGTGTCAGACGCCTCGTCAAGCGCCGCGCTGCGGCCGCATGCCGAGGACGCGTTCGCGGACGAGCTCGCGGCGCTGGCCGCGGCCGACGACCGTCCGCGGCCCGCCCGTTGGCGTCTCTCGCCGTGGGCGGTGGCCACCTATCTGCTCGGGGGCGCACTCCCGGACAGGACGGTGATCACACCCAAGTACGTGGGCCCGCGCCGCCTCGTCGAGGTCGCCGTCACGACACTCGCCACCGACCGGGCGCTGCTGCTGCTCGGCGTGCCCGGCACCGCCAAGACCTGGGTGTCGGAGCATCTGGCCGCGGCGATCAGCGGCGACTCCACGCTGCTCGTACAGGGCACGGCCGGCACACCGGAAGAGGCCATCCGCTACGGCTGGAACTACGCGCAGCTGCTCGCGCACGGGCCCAGCCGGGACGCGCTGGTGCCCAGCCCGGTCATGCGCGCCATGGCCGACGGCATGACCGCGCGGGTCGAGGAACTCACCCGTATCCCGGCCGACGTACAGGACACGCTGATCACGATCCTGTCCGAGAAGACCCTGCCCATCCCGGAGCTGGGCCAGGAGACACAGGCCGTCCGCGGCTTCAACCTGATCGCCACGGCGAACGACCGCGACCGCGGGGTCAACGACCTCTCCAGCGCCCTGCGCCGCCGTTTCAACACCGTCGTCCTGCCGCTGCCGGAGAGCGTCGAGGCCGAGGTCGACATCGTCTCGCGCCGCGTCGACCAGATCGGCCGCTCGCTGGAACTGCCCGCGGGCCCCGACGGCATCGACGAGATCCGCCGCGTCGTCACCGTCTTCCGCGAGCTGCGCGACGGCGTCACCGCCGACGGGCGTACGAAGCTGAAGTCGCCCAGCGGCACCCTGTCCACCGCCGAGGCGATCTCGGTCGTCACGGGCGGTCTCGCGCTGGCCGCACACTTCGGCGACGGGGTCCTGCGCCCTGGCGATGTGGCGGCCGGAATCCTCGGTTCGGTCGTCCGCGATCCGGCGGCCGACCGCGTCATCTGGCAGGAGTACCTGGAGGCGGTCGTCCGCGAGCGCGACGGCTGGAAGGACTTCTACCGTGCCTGCCGGGAGGTGACGGCGTGAGCGCGACGAAGGAGTCCGGGGGCGGCCCCTGGGTGCTCGGGGTACGGCACCACGGGCCCGGCTCGGCGCGGGCGGTGCGGGCCGCGCTCGCCGCGCGGCGTCCCACCGCCGTGCTGATCGAGGGCCCGCCCGAGGCCGACGCGCTGGTGGAACTGGCCGCGGACGAGGAGATGCGACCGCCGGTCGCGCTGCTGGCCCATGTCACGGACGAACCGGCGCGCTCCGCGTTCTGGCCGTTCGCCGAGTTCTCACCCGAGTGGGTGGCGATCCGCTGGGCCCTGGACCACGACGTACCGGTCCGCTTCATCGACCTCCCAGCGGCCCACACGCTGGCACTCCGGCCGGATGAGGAGGAAGAGGAGGAGGGAAGCGCGCCGCCGGACGGTCATGTTAAGCGGCCTGGGGAGGGTGCTGGTCGTGGGGCGAGCGGCGACGGGGTGCGGGGGGATCCGTTGGCCGTGCTTGCCGGGGTCGCGGGGTATGACGATCCCGAGCGGTGGTGGGAGGACGTCGTCGAGCACCGGAGGGACGAGGGCACGGCTGCCGACCCGCTCGCCCCGTTCGAGGCGCTCGGGGACGCCATGGCCGCGCTGCGTGAGGAGTACGGACACGGCGGCGGGCACCGGGAAGCGGCGCGCGAGGCGCACATGCGGCTGCGGCTGCGGGCGGCGCGACGCGAGTTCGGGGACGGGGTCGCGGTCGTTTGCGGGGCCTGGCATGTGCCCGCGCTGCGGGCGAAGAGCACCGTCAGCGCCGACCGCGCCCTGCTCAAAGGCCTGCCCAAGGCCAAGGTCGACCTGACCTGGGTGCCCTGGACTCACCGCCGACTGGCCCGCGCCGGTGGATACGGCGCCGGGATCGACTCGCCCGGCTGGTACGCGCACCTCTTCGGCGCTCCCGACCGGCCCGTCGAGCGCTGGATGACCCGAGTCGCCGGACTGCTGCGCGACGAGGACCGGCCGGTGTCGTCGGCCCATGTCATCGAGGCCGTACGGCTGGCCGACACGCTCGCCGCGATGCGCGGCCGGCCGCTGCCGGGCCTGACGGAGGCGACCGACGCGGTGCGGGCCGTGATGTGCGAGGGCTCCGACGTTCCGCTGGCGCTCGTACAGGACAGGCTCGTCGTCGGCGACGTCCTGGGCGAGGTGCCCCCCGCCGCGCCCGCCGTGCCGTTGCAGCGCGACCTGACCCGGCTGCAGCGCACCCTGCGGCTCAAACCGACGGCGCTGGAGCGCGAACTGGAGCTCGACCTGCGCAAGGAGACCGACGCCGCGCGCGGCAGGCTGCTGCACCGGCTGCGGCTGCTCGGCGTGGACTGGGGCGAGGCCGCGCGGTCGGCGCGCGGCACGACCGGCACATTCCGGGAGACCTGGCGGCTGCGCTGGGAGCCCGAGCTGGCGGTGCGGGTCGCCGAGGCGGGCGTCTGGGGCACCACCGTGCTGGCCGCGGCCACGGCGAAGGCCGAGTCGGACGCGGTCGGCGCGGTGAGACTGGTCGAGGTCACCGAACTGGCCGAGCGGTGCCTGCTCGCCGAACTGCCGGACGCGCTCCCGGTGGTGATGCGGGTCCTGGCCGACCGCGCGGCCCTGGACAGCGACGTCGGCCACCTCGCCCAGGCCCTGCCCGCCCTGGTCCGCGCCCTGCGATACGGGGACGTCCGCGGCACCGGGAGCCAGGCCCTGGCCGAGGTCGCCGCGGGCCTCGCCGAGCGCGTCTTCGTCGGCCTGCCGCCCGCGTGCGCGGGCCTGGACGCCGACGGCGCGGCCGAACTGCGCGACCACGTGGACGCGGTGCACACTGCGGTGGGACTGCTCGACGACGCCCCGGCCCTCCAGGGTCCGGACGTCCGAGGGGCCGGCATCCGGGGGCGCTGGCACTCCGTGCTGCGGGTGCTCTGCGGGCGGGACACCGTGCCCGGCGTCCTTCGCGGGCGTGCCGTACGGCTGCTGCTCGACGACGGTGAACTGAGCGAGGACGAGACGGCGCGGCTGATGGGCCTCGCCCTGTCACCGGGCACGCCGCCGCCCGACGCGGCCGCGTGGATCGAGGGCTTCGCCGGGGGCGGCTCCGGCGGCGGCATGCTGCTGGTGCACGACGGGCGGCTGCTCGGTCTGCTGGACGGCTGGCTGAGCGGGGTTCCCGCGGAGGGCTTCACCGACGTACTGCCGCTGCTGCGCCGCACCTTCGCGGCGTACGAGCCGGGAGTGCGGCGCACACTCGGGGAGCTGGTACGCCGCGGCCCCGAGCCGGCGGGGGCGGCGCGCCCGGCGGACGCGGCCGCTCCGGGGTTCGCACCGGAACTCGACCAGGAGCGCGCCGACGCCGTCCTGCCGGTACTCCGGCTGCTGCTCGGCACGGATGACGTGGACGCCGCGCATGCCGACGACCATGCCAGCGATCATGCCAACGACGTGGTGGAGGTGGCCTGATGGGCACGATGGACGAGCGGCTCAGGCGGTGGCGGCTGGTGCTCGGCGGGGACTCCGCCGACGGCACCGGACGCGCGCTGACCGGCCGGGACGCGGCCATGGACAAGGCGCTCAGCGCGCTCTACAGCCAGGGGGAGCAGCGAGGGAAGGGGCGGGACACCGGGCGTGCGAGAGGCGCGGGCCTGGGGGCGTCGGCGCCGTCCGTCGCCCGCTGGCTCGGGGACATCCGGACGTACTTCCCCTCGTCCGTCGTCCAGGTCATGCAGCGCGACGCGATCGACCGGCTAGGGCTCTCCGCGCTGCTCCTGGAACCGGAGATGCTGGAGGCCGTCGAGGCGGACGTACACCTCGTCGGGACGCTGCTCTCACTGAACAAGGCCATGCCGGAGACGACCAAGGAGACCGCGCGCGCCGTGGTCCGCAAGGTGGTCGACGACCTGGAGAAGCGCCTCGCCACACGCACCCGCGCCACCCTCACCGGCGCCCTGGACCGCTCGGCGCGGATCAACCGGCCGCGCCACCGCGACATCGACTGGAACCGCACCATCGCGGCCAACCTCAAGAACTACCTGCCCGAGTACGGCACGGTCGTGCCCGAGCGCCTCATCGGCTACGGCCGGGCGTCCCAGTCGGTGAGGAAGGAGATCGTGCTCTGCGTCGACCAGTCGGGCTCGATGGCCGTGTCCGTCGTGTACGCCTCCGTGTTCGGCGCGGTGCTCGCCTCCATGCGGTCCGTCCAGACCCGCCTGGTCGTCTTCGACACCGCCGTCGTGGACCTCACCGACCAGCTCGACGACCCGGTGGACGTCCTGTTCGGCACCCAGCTCGGTGGCGGCACGGACATCAACCGGGCGCTCGCGTACTGCCAGTCGCAGATCACCCGCCCCGCGGACACCGTCGTCGTTCTTGTCTCCGACCTCTACGAAGGAGGCATACGCGACGAGATGCTGAAGCGCGTCGCGGCCATGAAGGCGTCGGGCGTGCAGTTCGTGACGCTGCTCGCGCTGTCGGACGAGGGCGCACCCGCCTACGACCGGGAGCACGCGGCGGCGCTCGCCGGGCTCGGCGCACCGGCGTTCGCCTGCACCCCGGACCTCTTCCCGGAGGTGATGGCGGCGGCGATCGAGAAGCGGCCGCTGCCCATACCGGACACAGCGCGCTGAGAGCCGTGCCCGCCGCGGCTTCCGAGCGCGCCGTGATCCGCCGTCCGGCCCACAATCTGTGACTGTAATCACCGCTCGAGTGTGACCTGCGATTTAGGGCCCCAGCTCCTGCGGCGATAATCTGCGAGACGGACATGCCGCGGCCACGGTCACCGTGTACGCCTTCCCTGTGACGGTGCAGTCACGTTGCCCTTCGCGGCACGCCCACGCAGACAACGAATCGCAGAGCGGCGAGAACACTGCTCGCGAGACCACTGAAAAGGGATGGACGCGCGTGGACCTGTTCGAGTACCAGGCGAGGGACCTCTTCGCCAAGCACGGTGTACCGGTGCTGGCCGGTGAAGTCATCGACACGCCTGAGGCGGCGCGCGCGGCGACCGAGCGTCTCGGCGGCAAGTCCGTCGTCAAGGCGCAGGTCAAGGTCGGTGGCCGTGGCAAGGCCGGTGGCGTCAAGCTCGCCGCGACCCCGGACGAGGCCGTCGCCCGCGCGACGGACATCCTCGGCATGGACATCAAGGGCCACACGGTCAACAAGGTGATGATCGCCGAGACGGCTCCGGAGATCGCTGAGGAGTACTACGTCTCGTACCTCCTCGACCGCACGAACCGCACGTTCCTCGCCATGGCGTCCGTCCAGGGCGGCGTGGAGATCGAGGTCGTCGCGGAGGAGAACCCCGACGCCCTCGCGAAGGTCCCGGTCGACGCCAACGAGGGCGTCTCCATCGAGAAGGCCCGCGAGATCGTCGCCCAGGCGAAGTTCCCGGCCGAGGTGGCCGAGCAGGTCGCCGAGATCCTGGTGACCCTGTGGACGACCTTCATCAAGGAGGACGCGCTCCTCGTCGAGGTCAACCCGCTCGCCAAGGTCTCTGACGGCCGCGTCATCGCGCTGGACGGCAAGGTCTCGCTCGACGAGAACGCCGACTTCCGCCAGCCCGGCCACGAGGCTCTTGAGGACAAGGCCGCAGCCAACCCGCTCGAGGCTGCCGCCAAGGCCAAGAACCTCAACTACGTCAAGCTCGACGGCGAGGTCGGCATCATCGGCAACGGCGCGGGGCTCGTGATGAGCACCCTCGACGTCGTCGCGTACGCCGGTGAGAAGCACAGCGACGTCAAGCCCGCCAACTTCCTCGACATCGGCGGCGGCGCCTCCGCCGAGGTCATGGCGAACGGCCTGGAGATCATCCTCGGCGACCCGGACGTCAAGTCCGTGTTCGTCAACGTCTTCGGCGGCATCACCGCCTGCGACGAGGTCGCCAACGGCATCGTGCAGGCCCTGGCCCTCCTGAAGTCCAAGGGCGAGGACGTCACCAAGCCGCTGGTCGTGCGCCTGGACGGCAACAACGCCGAGCTGGGTCGCAAGATCCTCTCGGACGCGAACCACCCGCTGGTGCAGCGCGTGGACACCATGGACGGCGCGGCCGACAAGGCCGCCGAGCTCGCCGCAGCCGCGAAGTAAGGACGAGGGACTCCCACACCATGGCTATCTTCCTCACCAAGGACAGCAAGGTCATCGTCCAGGGCATGACCGGCGCCACGGGCATGAAGCACACCAAGCTCATGCTCGGTGACGGCACTGACATCGTCGGCGGCGTGAACCCGCGCAAGGCCGGTACGTCCGTCGACTTCGACGGCACCGAGGTCCCCGTCTTCGGGACCGTCGCCGAGGCGATGGAGAAGACCGGCGCCGACGTGTCCGTGCTCTTCGTGCCGCCCGCCTTCGCGAAGGCCGCCGTCACCGAGGCGATCGACGCCGAGATCCCGCTGGCCGTCGTGATCACCGAGGGCATCGCCGTGCACGACTCGGCCGCGTTCTACGCGTACGCCGTCGAGAAGGGCAACAAGACCCGGATCATCGGCCCGAACTGCCCCGGCCTGATCACCCCCGGCCAGTCCAACGCGGGCATCATTCCGGGCGACATCACCAAGCCGGGCCGCATCGGCCTGGTCTCGAAGTCCGGCACGCTGACGTACCAGATGATGTACGAGCTGCGGGACATCGGCTTCACCTCGGCCGTCGGCATCGGTGGCGACCCGGTCATCGGTACGACGCACATCGACGCCCTCGAGGCGTTCGAGGCCGACCCCGACACCGACCTGATCGTCATGATCGGCGAGATCGGCGGCGACGCCGAGGAGCGCGCGGCGGCCTTCATCGAGAAGAACGTCAGCAAGCCGGTCGTCGGCTACGTCGCGGGCTTCACCGCGCCCGAGGGCAAGACCATGGGCCACGCGGGCGCCATCGTCTCCGGCTCGTCCGGCACCGCCCAGGCGAAGAAGGAGGCCCTGGAGGCCGCGGGCGTCAAGGTCGGCAAGACCCCGACCGAGACCGCCGAGCTGGCGCGGGCGATCCTCACCGCCTGAGCCGCACGGTAGGCGCTGGTACGTATGCGATGGGCCCGCACCCCGGCAAGGGGGTGCGGGCCCACGCGCGTACGCGGACCCGTGGCCCGTGTGCGGGCTCAGCGTGCCTGGGGGGTCAGGCGTTCCGGGCCGTTCGCCAGTTCCGCCCGCAGCTTCTTGTGCAGCTCGTTGTCCCGCTGGGACAGCGGACCGGGCCCCATCCGAGGTGGCACGCCGCTGATCGACTCGCCCGGCGCCCGCGCCGGTTCGTAGTGGCGCGGCGCGGTCGCCAGGGTCAGCGCGGAGGCCCCGACGATCATCGTGGTGAAGGCGATCGCCGCGCGGGTCCAGAACCGCGACCGGCGCTCGCTCGCCGTACGGACCCGGCGCGCGGGCTCGGCGGTGAGCCGCTCGGCCCCGGCCAGCTCGGTGAGCCGCCGGTGCAGTTCCGCGGGCGCCGACAGCTCCGGCAGCCGCTCGGCGACGGCCTCGCGGGCGTGCAGCAGCCGGTTCGCCGCGGCCGGGGTGCTCGCCTCCGTCTCGGCCGCGGTCTCCGGCAGGTCGAGCCCCACGCCGTCGTAGAGCACCAGCGTGCGGCGGTACGGGGCCGGGAGGCTCAGCAGCGCCTTGAGCAGCTCGCGGTCGTCGCGTGCGGCGGGCGGCGGCTCCGGGTATCGGTGTCCGCGGCGCAGCCGATGCCAGGGCGACAGGGCGTACTCGTACGCCGCGGCCCGTACCCAGCCCGCCGGGTCCCGGTCGACCGCGACCTCCGGCCAGCGCTCCCACGCCTGGTGGAAGGCCCGCTCGACGGACTCCTTCGCCAGCGCGCGCCGCCCGGTGAGCAGATAGGTCTGGCGTACGAGTCCGGGGGCGCTGAACGCGTACAGCGCGTCGAACGCCTGGGCGGGGGTGAGCGGGGGCGGTACGGGCGCGGCGTCGGCGTCAGCCTCGGCCGGGGCGTCGGTCGCGGCGGCGTCGGCCGGGGCGTCGGTCGCGGCGGCGTCGGCCGGGGCGTCGGTCGCGGTGTCCGGCGGGGCCTTGGGCGGGGCGGCGGGGTTCTGGGGCATGTCGGACTCTCCACACCGTGGCCGTCGGGGGCCGTAGGACCGTTTTCCGCACGGGGGTGCGCGCAGGGCGCGCCAGCTCGACGCACCTCACCGTTCGGAAAAGTACATAAACGTATCTTGGGCGACACTTCCGGTATTCGCCTGTTACGTGGCGGGAGCGCGTGTCGTTGGGAGCATGGCCGCGTGCCGCACACGACCGATCGCACCCGTCGCGCGAACCCGTTCGCCGCCCTGTTCCCCGCCCTGCTCCCCGGCCCGTTCCCCGGCCTGTTCTCCGGCCTCGCCAGGCGTCGCCGCGCATCCGGCGTCGCCGCGGCGCTGCTCGGCGGCGCGCTCGCCGCGGGTCTCGGGCTCGGCGCGCTGGCCGTCCTGGTGATGGGGCTGTGGATCAGCTCGCCCTATCCGGACAGCGGTCCTTCCGGGGCGCTGCACGTCGCCGCCGGAGTGTGGCTGCTCGCCCACGGCACCGAACTGATCAGGACCGACACGCTCTCCGGCGCGCCCGCGCCGATCGGGCTGACCCCGCTGCTGCTGGTCGCGCTGCCCGGCTGGCTGCTGCACCGGGCGGCCCGCGACGCGGTGTACGCCGGGGACGGCGCGACCGCGCCGCGCGGGGCGCTGTGCGGGGTGGTCGCGGGATATCTGCTGGTCGGCGCGGCCGCGACGGCGTACGCGACAGGGGGGCCGCTCCGGCCGGACGTGCCCAGCGCCGCGCTGCACGTGCCCGCCGTCGCGGTGCTCGCGGCGGCGGCCGGGGCGTGGACCGGGCACGGC
>NZ_JBTVYK010000062.1:0-43329 GCF_054788135.1 Streptomyces sp. O3 | reverse complement strand
TCCTGGAACGATCCCGCGTCGAGAAGCAGCTCGATCCGCTCCCGCGCCGTCAGCTTGCCCTTGGCATGCTGCGCCGCGGTCGCCCTCTCACTCGGCCCGGCCTCCGCCTGCGCCCGCACCGCGTGCAGTTCGGCCACCCGGCCACGGGCGTCGGCGGGCTCCATCTGGACCGGAGCGATCTCATCGATCACCGTCACGACAGGTTCCTCCTCATCAGTGCCAGCTGTGCGGCGCCTGGTACGACGCGTCGTGTTCCCAGCGCTCCCAGCGCTCCCAGCGCTCGAGTGCGGTGTCGTCGGACATCTCGTCCGCGGTCTGTGCGCCACGGGCGGCGGCGAGTACGGACAGCAGCACCACGGTCACCGCGGCGACTTCACGCTCGTCGGCGGCCCCGCGCTCGATCCGGACCACGCCGCCCGCCCTGTTGCCTGACTCCACAGCGCCTCCTCGGCCTCTTTCAGCCACGTGCGGCCACGGTCGGCGTGAGGGCTCGACAAGGGCTCAAGAGCGCCTCACGACCGCCTCGATGACGCTGGCGTGCGGCGAGGCGTCCACGACGCCCCGCACGGCGAACCCGGTCTGGTCGAGGAGGGACTCGTACTCGGCGCGGGTGCGGCCCTTGCCGTTGAGCACGGTCATCATCACCATGTCGATGGTCTTGCCGGGGTGCGGCTCGTTCCCTTCCGGGATCAGGGCGTTGATGACGTAGATCCGGCCGTGCTCGGGCATGGCGGCACGGCAGGAGCGCAGAATCCGCAGGCAGGCGTCGTCCGGCCAGCTGGCCAGGACGTGCTTGAGGAGATAGGCGTCGGCACCCGCGGGCACGGAGGCGAAGAAGTCGCCGCCCTCGGCGCGCCAGCGCCCCGCGAGGTCCGGGGTGTCGAGCACATGGCCGGACACCACGGACTCCAGGTCGAACAGCGTGCCCGTCAGGTGCGGCTGGCGGCGCAGCACGGCCCGCAGCAGGCCGCCGCGGCCGCCTCCCACGTCGACCACGGTGCTGGCGTCGGCCAGGTCGCAGACGGCGGCGACGTCGTTGCTCAGGGACTCCGAGAACGCCGCCATGCTGGAGTGGAACGCCGCGCCGAGCTCCGGGTTGGCGGACAGGTGGTCGTAGAAGGGGACGCCGTAGAGGGTCTCGAAGGCCGTGCCGCCGGTGCGTACCGCGTCGTGCAGCCGGGCGGCGGAGTTCCAGAAGATGTCCTCGCCGCGCACCATGACGTAGTCGCGCAGGGAACCCGGCACCCCGGTACGCAGCGGCTCGGCGCGCGGCGTGAGGTGGAAACGTCCGTCGGTGTCCTCGCGGAACACCCGCTTGGTGGCGAGGAAGCGGAGCAGCCGGTGCAGGTGCGGGCCGTGTACGCCCGCCGCTTCGGCGAGCTCGCCGGGCGTGCGGGGGCCGTCGGCGAGCAGATCGGCGATCTTGAAGCGGGCCGCGGTGTGCAGGGCCGCCGAGTACAGGTAGCCGAGGGAGAGCTCGAGCAGCTGCTCACTGGGATTCTCGACCGGGTTCTGAGCCGGGTTTCCGATCGTGCTCTCGGCCGGGGTCTCGATCGTGTTCTCGGCGGTCTCGCGGGCGGCGACGTGGCCGCCGAGGGTGACATCGGTCATCGTCGGACTCTTCTCTCACCTCTGCCGAGGTGGATCGGCTGGGCTGACGGGCGGGCCGGGTGACCCGACGGCCCGATCCTGCGCCGCCCCCATCGCACCCCGGTCGAAATCCGCCTGAACCCAAGGCGGACTCGACCCGCGACACCCCGCTGACCACGCACGCAACAGCGCTCAAGCCAGCCTCTAGCTGGCTCCGACCACACACCGAGAAACCTCCAACACCCTTACGTGTGGACCTCAAAGGCCCCCACCGGACCACATCCGCACCGCACCCACCACGCGAGGGGAAGAGCCCATGCCCGACAGCGCGCCGCACGGCTTCGCCGACGCCACCGACCTGCGCCGCCGCAACCGCGCCACCGTCGAGAAGTACCTGGAGTACACCAAGGGCGAGAACCGGCTGCGCCGCCACGAGCTGTTCGTCGAGCACGGCAGCGGCGGCCTGTGGACCAGCGACACCGGCGCGCCCATCGTCATCAGGGGCCGCGACCGCCTGGCCGAGCACGCCGTCTGGTCGCTGAAGTGCTTCCCGGACTGGGAGTGGTACAACATCCGGCTCTTCGAGACGCAGGACCCGAACTTCATCTGGGTGGAGTGCGACGGCCACGGCCAGATCCACTATCCGGGCCACCCCGACGGCTACTACGAGAACCACTTCCTGCACTCCTTTGAACTCGACGACGGAAAGATCGTCCAGAACCGCGAGTTCATGAACCCGATCGAGCAGATGCGCGCGCTCAGCCTCCCGATTCCGAAGATCAGGCGCGACGGCATCCCCACCTGAGGAACGGCATCCCCCTGAGGACTGGAGCCCGCTGATGACAGGCATCCCGGCCATCGCGCCCTATCCGCTTCCGGCCGCGGGCGAGCTGCCCGCCAACACCGCCCACTGGAGCTTCGACCCGGCCCGCGCGGTGCTGCTCGTCCACGACATGCAGCGCTACTTCGTCGGCGCCCTGCCGCCCGAACTGCGCCGGGACCTGCTGCGCAACACGGCCCGGCTGCGCGAGCACTGCGCGCGGCTCGGCGTGCCCGTCGCGTACACCGCGCAGCCCGGCCGGATGAGCGACCAGGACCGCGGGCTGCTCACGGACTTCTGGGGTCCGGGCATGCGCACGGAGGACGAGGACCGGCGGGTCGTCGACGAGCTGCGGCCGGGGCCCGCCGATCTGGTCCTCACCAAGTGGCGCTACAGCGCCTTCCACCGCTCCCGGCTGCTGGCCTGGATGCGCGAGCAGGGCCGCGACCAGCTGGTCCTGTGCGGCGTGTACGCGCATATCGGGGTCCTGGTCACCGCGGTGGACGCGTTCAGCAACGACATCGAGACGCTGCTCGTCGCGGACGCGGTCGCGGACTTCTCGCGGCAACGCCACCAGCTCGCCCTGCAGTACGCGGCCGCGTGCTGCGCCACCGTCGTCACCACCAAGGAGGTGACGGCATGAGCGGCCTCCTGGAGCGCGTCCTGTCGGCGCCGCCGCCCGCGTACGCCCTCCTGCACCGCCCCGAAGCGGGCGGCCCCGGCCGCCTGGACGTGCTGACCGGCGACATGTCCCAGCTCACGTCGCTCGACGAGCTCCCGTCCCTGGACACACCCGGCGGCGGACCGCACGAACACCTGGTCGTGGTCCCCTACCGGCAGCTCGCCGAACGCGGCTACGCCTGCCCCGACGACGGGGCGCCGCTGCTCGCGATGACGGTCACCGGGCAGGAGACCAGGCCCCTGTCCGAGGCGCTCGACCTGCTCCCCCAGGTGCCGACGCCGCTCGCCGGGCAGCACTTCGACACCGACGACGAGGCGTACGCGGACACGGTCCGTGCCGTCGTACGCGACGCCATCGGGACCGGTGAGGGAGCCAACTTCGTGATGCGCCGGTCCTTCGTCGCGGACATCACGGACTACGGGCCGCACAGCGCGCTGGCGTTCTTCCGGCGGCTGCTGCGCGGCGAGTCGGGCGCGTACTGGACCTTCGTCATCCACACCGGCGAACGCACCTTCGTCGGGGCGTCCCCCGAGCGGCACATCAGCGTCGACCACGGCCGCGCCGTGATGAACCCGATCAGCGGCACCTACCGCTATCCGCGCGGCGGCCCGACCCTGCCCGGCGTGCTGGACTTCCTCTGCGACCCCAAGGAGACCGACGAGCTGTCGATGGTCGTCGACGAGGAACTGAAGATGATGACCAGGATCTGCCCGTCCGGGGCCCGGCTGCGCGGCCCGTACCTCAAGGAGATGGCGCGGCTCGCGCACACCGAGTACTTCATCGAGGGCGACACGGACCGCGAGCCGCACGAGATCCTGTACGAGACGATGTTCGCGCCGACCGTCACGGGCAGCCCGCTGGAGAGCGCCTGCCGGGTCATCGCACGCCACGAGCCCGAAGGCCGCGGCTACTACAGCGGTCTCGCCGCGCTCATCGGCCGCGACGAGCGCGGCGGCCGGGCCCTGGACTCGGCGATCCTGATCCGCACCGCGGACATCGACCGTACGGGACGGCTGCGCATCGGCGTCGGCTCCACGCTGGTACGCCACAGCGACCCGGCCGCCGAGGTCGCCGAGACCCGCGCCAAGGCGGCCGGGCTGCTCGCCGCGCTGAAGTCCGACACGGATGGCGCGGGCGACGCGGGCGACGCGGGCGACGTAGGCAGAGTGGACGGTACGGGCGGCGCGGACAGTACGGGCAGCCTGCCAGCCCCGAAGCGGCCGTCCCTGACAGCGCACCCCTCCGTACGCGCGGCCCTGGAGCACCGCAACGACCGGCTCGCCGGATTCTGGCTCAGCCCGCCCCTGCCCGAGCCGAGCCCGCCCGAGCCACACGTACCGCCCCTCCCCGACCTCCCCCTGTCCGAACTGGCCGGGCACACCGTGCTCGTGGTCGACATGGAGGACACCTTCACCGCCATGATCGCCCAGCAGCTCGGCTCGCTGGGCCTGGCGGTGACGGTACGGCGGTACGACGAGGCGTACACCTTCGACGGGTACGACCTGATCGTGCTCGGCCCCGGACCAGGCGACCCGGCCGCACCCGACCGGCGTATGGCCGCCCTGCGCGACTCGGTGCGCACCCTGCTCGACGCCCGGCGGCCGTTCGTCGCCGTATGCCTGAGCCACCAGGTGCTCAGCCGACAGCTCGGCCTCCCGCTGATCCGCAGAGGCACACCCAACCAGGGCGTGCAGCACGAGATCGACCTGTTCGGCGAGCGGGTACGCGTCGGCTTCTACAACACCTACGCCGCCCGCAGCGCCGCCGACCAGGTACACGCCGACGGCGTCGGCGCCGTGACGGTGTCCCGGAACGCCGCCACCGGCGAGGTGCACGCGCTGCGCGGCCCGCACTTCGCGTCGGTCCAGTTCCACGCGGAGTCGGTGCTCACCCAGGACGGGCCGCGGCTGCTCGGGCAGGCGGCGAGCATCGCGCTGGGACACCCCGCGCGGCGGGACCGGTCCGTACGGCCACAGCCGCCGCGCCAGCCGGTCGCCGCGTCGGCGCTCAGCTACGACAAGGCCTGACGGCCTGTGGAGGAGAGAGAGGACGCATGCACGCGTACGTCGTCGTGGACGCCTTCGCCCAGGAGAGACTGCACGGCAACCCCGTAGCGGTCTTCTTCGACAGCGACGACCTGTCCGCCGACCTGATGCAGCGCATCGCACGGGAGATGAACCTCTCGGAGACCACCTTCGTGCTGCGGCCCCGGAACGGCGGCGACGCCCGGATCCGGATCTTCACGCCCGTCAACGAGCTGCCGTTCGCCGGGCATCCCCTGCTCGGCACGGCCGCGGCGCTCGGGGAACGCGTCGAGGGCGACACGCTGCGCCTGGAAACCGCCATGGGCACCATCCCGTTTGAGCTCGACCGGGAGGACGGCCGGGTGACCAGCGCCCGGATGCGGCAGCCGGTACCGACGTGGGAACCCTTCGACCGGGCCGACGAACTCCTCGCCGCGCTCGGCGTCGCCGAGTCGACCCTGCCCGTGGAGGTCTACCACAACGGGCCCCGGCATGTGTTCGTCGGCCTGGAGAGCGTGGCCGCGCTGTCCGCGCTCCACCCCGACCACCGGGCCCTGACCGCTTTCGACGACCTGGCCGCGAACTGCTTCGCGGGCACCGGGTCGCAGTGGCGCAGCCGGATGTTCTCCCCGGCGTACGGCGTCGTCGAGGACGCGGCGACCGGCTCCGCCGCGGGCCCCCTGGTGATCCATCTGCTCCGCCACAAGGCCCTCACCCACGGCCGGCACGTCGAGATCGCCCAGGGCGTCGACATCGGCCGCCCGTCGCGCATGCGCGCTCGGGTGGAGGGCACCGGCGCCGACATCACGGGGGTCGAAGTCGGCGGCGACTGCGTGATCACGGCCCGCGGCTCCCTGCTCGTCTGACGAACTGGAAGGAATACGATGACAGCCACCAGGTCAGAGAGCCTCACCGGTAACCTCGACCTGCCGTTCCCGGAGTACGAGGCCCCGCCTGAGGAGCCGCTCGGCCTGCTGCGCCGCTGGCTCGACGAGGCGCAGCGGCTCGGCGTGCGTGAGCCACGGGCGCTGGCGCTGGCCACGGCCGACACCTACGGCCGTACCTCGATCCGGACGATCGTGCTGAACCGGATCACCGACCGGGGACTGCTCTTCACCAGCCACGAGGGCAGCCGCAAGGGCCGTGACCTGTGGGAGAACCCGTGGGCGTCGGCCCTGCTGTACTGGCGCGAGACCAGTCAGCAGATCAGCGTCAACGGCCCCGTGCACCGGGTGCCGGACACGACCTCGGACGCGCTGTGGGCCGCGCGCCCGGTGTTCACGCACGCCATGACGGTGTCGTCCCGGCAGAGCGAGCCGCTCGCGGACCCCGAGGAGCTGCGCGACCGCGCCGGCGCCGTCGCCGCGGCGGGCCCGCAGCCGCGCCCGCCCGCGTACATCGGCCTGGAACTGACCGCCCACACGGTGGAGTTCTGGTCCAACGGCACCGACCGCCTCCACGAGCGCCTCCACTACGAACGCACCGAGAACGGCACCTGGACCCCCACCCGCCTCCAGCCCTGACCCCGACCCGCCCCACGGTCTCGCTCCCGTGCCCCTGGCCTGGGGCACGGGAGCGAGACCCCAGACCTCGCACAACCCGCCCACCCGAACCGACAGACCGCGCAACCCGCCCGACCCCGGCCCCGGCCCCGGCCCCGGCCCCGGCCCCGGCCCCGGACACACGACCCCGCTCAAGCCCCGTGAGGTTCTTCCCTCCCGGCCGCGCGGGCGAGGGCCCGCGCCAGCTCCCGTACCACAGGGCCGCCCCCCTCCGTGCTCCCCGCGGAGCGCCACGTGCCCAGCACCACCAGCGGCGGCCGCCCGCGCTCCCGGCCCACCCGCCGGGCGAGTTCGTGCGCGAGCGCGCCCGCCCCGGAGAACCCGCCGAGCACCAGCGGGCCCCCGGTCCTCAGCAGCGGCCGCAGCGCGGCCACACAGCCCGCCATCCGGTCCATGTCGGCGCGCAGCGCCACGACCGCCTGCGGCCCGTCGTAGCAGCGGGCGAGTTCCGCGTGCCCGCTGTCGGGCGGGCCGTGCGGAGTGACCAGGCAGACCGCACCGGCGCCGGGCCGGGCCGCGCCCCGAAGCCGTACCAGCGGAGCGAGCCCACCGGGCCCCGCGCCGGAAACGGACACCGCACCGGCCTCGCCAAAACCAGCGCCAAAACCAGCGACAGAACCAGCGGACTCGGACCCCGCAGGCCCCACAGCCCCCGCGGATCCCGCAGGCTCCGCAGCCCCCAAAGCCCCCGCGGGCCGCTCGTACAGCCGCGGGACCCCGAGGCCGGGAAAGCCGGCGAGCGCCTCGGCGACGGTGGTGGACTCGCCCGCCCCTGTGGGCAGTTCACGCAGCAGCCGGGCGGCCTGCGCGAGCAGCGCCGACACCTCCTCGTCGTCCACGAGGGCCCGGTCATGGACGGAGGCGAGCACCAGGCCGCCCATGCCGTCGTAGTGGGCGAGCACGCCCACGGGGAACGCCGTCCGCGCCCCCACGGGTTCGATGTCCTCCATCCGCAGTCCCTGGCCCTCGAGTTCGTGCGCCACCCCCTCCACGGGCGAGAACCGGTGCTCGAACGAGAGCAGCAGACCGGGCGCGCCCAGGCCGCCGGACCCGTCGCGCCACGCGCGCGCCTGCCCGCCGCAGACCCACTCGTACGCGGCCACGTCCAGGGCCCAGTCGCGGGCCTGCCGCGCCAGCCCGGCGACCGTGGCGCCGGGATCGACCCGCAGCGTGATCGGCAGCGGGTTCTCGAAGGGCCCCGGTACGCGGCCGATCCCCTCCATCGGGACGCCGCGCCCGGACACCGTGACGCTGAAGCCCACCGGCGCCGGACCGCGAGCGCCCCCCGCCCGGTGCAGCAGCATCGCCAGCGCGGCCTGCAGGACGCTGCTTTCGGTGACGCCCCAGCGGGCCGCCCAGTCGCCGAGCCGGGTGGCCTCGGACCGGGTGAGCCGGGACCGGGCCCGGCCGGTGCCGCGACGCCCGGTGGCAGCGCCACCGCCGCCACGGGCGCGGGGCAGCCCGGCGGGCACCGGGCGGGCCGCCCGGCTCCAGAAGTCCCGAGCGGGCTCGGGATCCTGGCCCGCCAGCCAGTGCTGGTAGTCGCGCAGGTCGGGGCGCCGCTCGCCGCCCTGGAGGACGCCCGCGTCCAGATACGCGCGGTAGAACTCGCGCAGCAGGATGCCCACGCTCCAGCCGTCCAGGAGCCCACGGTGGTAGGTGAGCAGGACGTCCGTGGGCGGCGGGCGCCCGTCGTCGGGCTCCGGCGGCGCGCCGTCCAGCAGCGCGGCGCGCAGCATCCCCGGTCGGCTCAGGTCGAAGCCGCGCCGCCGCTCCTGTTCCATCAGGGCGCGCCGGGTGACGGTGCCGTACCGGTGGCGTACGACCTCGGCGTGTGCGCGTGCGTGCAGCGCGACGCGGGGCCGCGGGTCCCACACGAACGCGGCGCGCAGCACGGTCTCGCGGTCGAAGACGGCCTGCCAGGCGGTGGTGAACCGCCCGACGTCCAGCAGGCCGTGCCAGCGCCACACATACTGGGCGATCTGGTGCTGGGGCCGTTCCACGGCCTCGGCGAGCAGCTCGCACTGCAGCGGGGTGACGCCGAGCGGCTCGGGCGGGTCAGCGACCGGCCACGCGGTGAGCAGGTCGGCCAGGACGCCGAGCGGGTACGGGCCGGTCGGCTTCAGAGTGTGGTGGTCGGGGCCGTGCCGCAGCAGCCGGGGCCGTTCGCCCCGCAGCGCGGGCCGGTCGGCGGCGAGCCGGTCCAGCGCGGCATTCACCACGACGGCGTCGAGGGGACCGTACAGTTCGAGCGTCGCGGGCGAATGAGTGTGCGGGCCGTTGTGTGGATCGGTCTCCTGGTGGGTGTGCTGCGGGGTGCCGTACGAAGCGGCGCCGGGGCCGATTACGGCGGTCAGCGCCATGTCTGCGTTGCGTTCGACGGTCATCGGTCCTCGGGGGCGGCCGTGCGGCGCACGGCGACGGTGCGGCCCCTCCCTCCTCTCCTGTGGGACGGGGGTGCCAGGGCCTGGCCACGGGTCGGGCCGTGGATCAGGCCGCGTACAGGTCGAACGTGGAAGTGCGCCGGGGCCCGGCGGCCACGTCCAGCTGGGGATCGACCGAGAGCATGGCGTGATGGAGACGCTGTACCTGCGGCGACGGCTCGACGCCCAGTTCGTCGATCAGACGCATCCGCAGCTTGCGGTAGACGTCCAGGGCGGCGGCCTGGCGGCCGGAGCGGTACAGGGCCACCATGGCCTGCGAGTGCAGCCCCTCATGCTGGGGATGACGGGCCGTCAGCTCGGTGAGTTCGGAGATGAGCTCCGAGTGCCGCCCGAGCCGCAGGTCGGCGTCGATGCGGCGCTCGATGGTGCCCAGACGGCTCTCCTCCAAGCGCAGCACCTCGATCTCCAGGACCGGCCCGACCCGTACGTCGACGAGCGCGGGCCCGCGCCACAGGTCGAGGGCGCGGCGGAAGCAGGTGGCGGAGGTCTCGTCGTCGCCGTCCTCGAAGGCACTGCGCCCCTCGGTGACGAGGTGCTCGTACTCGTGGACGTCGACCGCCTCCTCTGGAACCTGCAAGAGATAGCCACCGTGCCGGGTGGCGAGCACGTCCTTGGCGCTGCCGGGGGCGTCGGGGCCCATGGCGGTGCCGAGGCGGCGGCGTAGCTGGAGAATGTACGTCTGTAGTGTGGTGAGCGCGCTCTGCGGTGGTTCCGTTCCCCAGATCTCCTCCATGAGTGTGGGAACGGGCAGCACACGCCCCGGATACAGCGCGAGCAGGGAGAGGATCTGCCGCGGTTTCGCGGCGGTCGGGACGATCTCTCCCCCATTGGCCTCGGCACTCAACGGTCCAAGAACCTGAATCTTCACGGCTTCCCTCCGTAGCTCGTCAAGGTCCCTCTGGGATCTTGCGGCCAGCTCCGTGTCGACGTTTAGTCATCGTCACGTGCAGACTAACTAAAATCCCGCCGGATCCCGCTTTTCTCCAGCGGAGCTTGAGAGTTCTTCCAAGCGGCCCCCATCTGCCCTGCTCACAGGGGCACCAGGGGATTTTCACACCTACCCGGCGACTGCCCTGGAACCGAACTCACCCATTCCTTGAGTCGACGTCGACCGGCCTTCATGCGGGATACGCCACTTTCCGGCAGTCGAGGCTCATTTCATTCGCACGTGATGAACAAGTTTGGGGATCACACATGGTGAGTAAATCGGCGATCAGGCAGGACTTCATCGACGATTACGACGGCCTCGCCGGCCAGTGGTGGGATCCTCGGGGGCCGCTCGCACCGCTGAGCTGGATCGCGCGCGCCCGCGCCGACTACGTTCCCGCCGCCGCGAACGCCGCGAACACCGCGGACACCGCGGACACCGCGGACACCGCGGACACCGCGGACACCGCGAACGCCACGCACACCGGGCAGCGAGAGCCCTGTCTGCTCGACATCGCCTGCGGCGGCGGCCTGTTCGGCCCGCACGCGGTCGCCAAGGGGTACCGCGCGGTCGGCGTCGACCTGTCGGAGCTGTCTCTGCGCGAGGCCCTGAAGCACGGCTTCGACGAGGTCGTCCGGCACGACATCGCCCAGCTCCCGTTCGACGACGCGTCATTCGACGTCGTCACGGCCGGGCAGTGCCTGGAGCACGTACCGGACCCCTATACGGCGGTGCGGGAGGCGTGCCGAGTCCTGCGGCCCGGCGGCACGCTGGTCGTCGACACCATCGCCGACACCCGGATCGCCCGGTTCGTCTCCATCACGCTCGCCGAGAACGTCCCCCTGCCGGGTCGGCCGCCCCGCGGCACCCACGACCACCGGCTTTTCGTCAACCGGCAGCGGCTGATCCGGGTCGCGCGCGAGCACGGCGTCGAGCTCACGCTGCTGGGACTGCGGCCGCGGATGCGCGACATGGCCCGGTACGCGGCCGGGCGGCGCGACGAGGTCCGCATGGTGCGGACGAAGTCCACCGGCGTCCTGTTCCTCGGAGTGGGGACGAAATGCTGACCTCGCAGAGTGAGCACAGTGCGCGGACGCCCGACCGGACGCCCGACCGGACACCGGTGCGCGCCCAGGTGCGCAACTGGGTGGTCGGCGCCCGGCTGAAAACCCTGCCCGTGTCCTTCGCGCCGCTCGCCGTGGGCCTGGCCCTCGCCCACTCGCTGGGGCCGGTCGACTGGGGGCACGCGGCGCTGACCGTAGTGCTCGTCCTGGGGTTCGTGCTCGGAACGAACTTCTTCAATGACTACAGCGACGGCGTCCGGGGCGTCGACGACCACCGGGTGGGCCCCGCCCGGCTGGTGGGCTCCGGGCAGGCCACACCCCGGCAGGTCTTCCGCGACGGACTGGTCCTGTACGTCGTCGGCGCCGCGGCCGGAGCGGTGCTGGCCGTGCTGGTCTCCTGGTGGCTGCTGGCGCTGGTCGCGCTCTGCGCGGCGGGCGGCTGGTTCTACACCGGCGGCTCCCGGCCCTACGGCTACCGCGGGCTCGGCGAGGTCAGCATCTTCCTCTACCACGGCGTCGTGTTCGTCTGCGCCCCGGTCTACGTCCAGCTCGGCCGGGTGCCCCTGCTCGCGCTGGGCGCGTCCGTACCGATCGGACTGCTCGCCTGCGCGCTGCTGACCACGAACAACCTCCGGGACATCCCGACGGACGCCGCCGCGGGCAAGATCACCCTCGCGGTGCGGCGGGGCGCCGAGTGGACCAGCCGGTTCTACGTGTGGTGCGTCGGCGCCGCCTTCGCCTCCGGCCTCCTGCTCGCCGCCGCCCGGCCCTGGGCGCTGCTCCTGCTCGGCGCGCTCCCCTTCGCCGTCTTCCCGGTGCGCCGGGTGCTGAGCGGGGCGCGCGGCCGTGACCTGATTCCGGCGCTGGAGCACACCTGCCTGCTGCTCCTCGCGTTCGGCTCCCTGCAAGCGCTCAGCCTCGCCCTGTGAAGCCCGTACACCACAGCCCCGACCACGGACGAGACCGCAGACACGACCGGAGACGAGACCGATGACTCCTGACCACGAAGTACTGGTGATCGGCGCGGGCTTCTCGGGCATCGGCGCGGCGATCAGACTGCGCCAGGACGGCATCGACGACTTCCTGATCCTGGAGGAGCAGGACGACGTCGGCGGCAGCTGGCACGCCAACAGATATCCCGGCATCGCCGTGGACATCTCCGCCTTCTCCTACTCCTTCGCCTTCGAGCCCTTCGCGTCGTGGTCCCGCGTCTTCCCGCCGGGAGCCGAACTGAAGGCGTACGCGGACCACTGCATCGACGCCTACGGCCTGCGCGCGCATCTGCGCTTCCGCGCGAAGGTCGTCCAGGCCGACTACAAAGAATCCGCGCACGTGTGGCACGTCCACCTCGCGGACGGCAGCGCCCTGACGGCACGGTTCGTCATCTGCGCCACCGGCTGGCTCACCAAGCCCAAGACCCCCGACATCCCCGGCCTTGACGCCTTCAAGGGCGAGGTCGTGCACACCGCGGCCTGGGACCCGTCCCTTGAGCTGACCGGCCGCCGGGTAGGCGTGATCGGCACCGGCGCGTCGGCGGTGCAGGCGGTCCCGGAGATCGCCCCTCGGGTGCGGCGGCTGCACGTTTACCAGCGCACCCCCATCTGGCTGCTCCCGAAGCCGGACTTCGCGGTGCCGCCCGCCGTCCGCAGACTCTTCGCGGCGGCGCCGTGGACGCAGCGCACGATCCGGCTGCTCACCGACTCCGTCACCGAACTCAGCTTCGTGATCGCGATGGTGCACTACCGCCAGTTCCCCTTCCTGGCACGAGCCGGGGAGGCCGCCTCCCGGTTCTATCTGCGGCGGCAGGTCAAGGGCGACCGGGAGCTGATGCGCAAGCTCACGCCCGCCTACCGGGTGGGCTGCAAGCGGCCGTCGCTGAGCAAGGGCTACTGGCGCGCCTTCACCCGCGACAACGTCGAGCTCGAGACCGAACCCATCGAGGAGATCACCGAGACCGGCATCCGCACCGCGGACGGCCGGGAACAGCCCCTCGACGTACTCCTCCTGGCCACCGGGTTCCACGTCCTGGACAACCTGCCGCCGTTCCCCCTGCACGGCGCGGACGGCCGGGACCTCAAGGAGTTCTGGCGGACCGAGCGCTTCCAGTCGTACGAGGGCACCTCGGTCAAGGGGTACCCGAACCTGTGGTTCATCGTCGGGCCCTACTCGTTCACCGGCGGGTCCTGGTTCGGCATGATCGACTACCAGGTCACCCACGCGCTGCGGGTGATCAAGGAGGCCCGCCGCCGAGGAGCCACCCAGGCGGCCGTCCGGCCGGAGAAGCATGACGCCTCGTTCCGCCGGACCCTGCGCCGGCAGCGCAACACCGTGTTCCTCGACCCGAGTTGCCGGGGCTCGAACAGCTACTACCTCGACGAGCGCGGGGACGCCCCCGCCGTCCGCCCGGCCTCGACGTACGAGGCGACCTGGCGCGCCCGCCACTTCGACCTCGACGACTACCGCTACGAACGGTTCTGAGCCCGCGAGACAAGCCCACACGAAAACACGACCACGAAGCACGAGAAACACGAGAAACACGAGACTCGGGAGACCACTGTGCTGCGTTTTGCCGATGTACGAGGACGAGACCGTTCGCTGTGCATCCTCTACGGGACAACCGCCCTCGTCGGCTTCCTCATCATGGGAACGATGGCCGTCACCTTCGTCGTACGGAACGCGGACGCCGGGCTCGGCGTCGTCGAGGTCTTCCTCCGCGACGCGACATCGAACCTGGCGACCCAGTTCGTGTACGCGGACCTGGTGCTGGTCTGGGCGGCGCTGGGCGCGTACATGATCGTGGAGGGGCGGCGGCACGGAATCCGGCACGTGTGGGCGTACATCGTGGGAGCCCCGCTGCTGGCGCTGATCGTGACCTACGGCCTGTTCATGCTGGTCCGCCAGCTGAAGATCGCGGCAGCGCGCGACACGGACGCGCGGGACGCGGACGAACCGCCCGCCACCGCCGAGCCCGCCGTGCGGTACGCGGCGACGGCGCACGCGACGCCGTGAACGGCGACATGGAAGGCCGGATCGCCGTGGTGACCGGCGCGGCCGGCGGCATCGGCACGGCCGTGGCCCGCCTGCTCGGCGAGCGGGGCGTCCGGGTCGCGGCCGTCGACCTGGACACCGAGCGGCTGTGGGACACGGTCGGCAAGCTCGACGCCGACGGGCTGCCCGTACGCGGCTACCCGGCGGACGTCACCTCAGGCACCGAGGTCGAGACCGTGGTGGACGCGGTGGAGCGGCAACTGGGGCCCGTCGACTACCTGGTGAACGCGGCTGGGGTGCTCCGCCTGGGCGAGGCCCGTGCGCTGAGCGACCAGGACTGGGACACCACCTTCGCGGTCAACGCCAGCGGCGTCTTCCGCATGTCCCGCGCGGTGGTCGCCCGTATGATCCCGCGGCGGCGCGGAGCCCTGGTCACCGTCGCGTCGAACGCGGCGGGCACCGCCCGGCAGCACATGGCCGCCTACGCCGCGTCCAAGGCGGCCGCGACCGTCTTCACCAAGTGCCTGGGCCTGGAGGTCGCGCGGTTCAACATCCGCTGCAACCTGGTCGCGCCGGGTTCGACGGACACTCCGATGCTGCGCGCCATGCACCCCGACGGGAGCGGGCCCGCCGCGGCCGTGGCGGGAGACCCGGCCGCGTACCGGGTGGGCATTCCGCTGGGCAAGGTGGCACGCCCGGACGACGTCGCCCACGCCGTCGGCTTCCTGCTGTCGGACGAGGCCGGGCACATCACCCTGCACAACCTGAACGTCGACGGCGGCGCGACCCTCGGGGCGAGCCTGTAGCGCGAAGGGACACCGAAGCGACATGGCACACGCGGTCATCGCCGGAGGCGGGATAGCCGGGCTCGCCACCGCGCTCTCGCTCGCGCGGCGCGGACACCAAGTCACCGTCCTGGAACGCCGGGACGCCTGCGCCGAGAGCGGCGCGGGCATCCAGCTGGGCCCGAACGCCTTCCACGCCCTGGACGTCCTCGGCGTGAGCGGGCGGGTGCGCGACCGGGCGGTGTTCGTCGACGCGCTGCGGCTCATGGACGGCGTGACGGGCGAGCCCCTGGTCACGATGCCGCTCACCGGCCGCTACCGCCGGCGGTTCGGCAACCCGTACGCCGTGGTGGGGCGCGGCGACCTCTACGAGCCGCTGCTCTCGGCGTGCCGGGCGTCCGGCGGCGTCGAGCTGGTGACCGGCGCCACGGTGCGGTCGTACGCGCAGCACGCGCGCCGGGTCACGGTGTCCGCGGCGGACGGCCGGACGTTCACGGGCGACCTGCTCGTCGGGGCCGACGGCCTGCGGTCGGCGGTCCGCGCCCGCCTGGTGGGCGACCGTGCCCCGCGGGTGTCCGGCCACACCATCTACCGCTCGGTGATACCGATCGACGCGGTGCCGCGGCGTCTGCGGTGGAACGCGGTGACGCTGTGGGCGGGACCGCGCTGGCACTTCGTCCACTATGTCATCGGCGGCGGCGACTATCTCAACCTCGCCGCGACGCTGGACGACGACGCCCGCACCCCGGTGGCGGGGCGTCCGGCGGACCGGGCGCTGGTACTGGGCCGTTTCGCGGAACTGGGCGGCGCCGCCCGGAGTCTGCTGGAGCTGGGCCGGGGCTGGCGCGAGTGGGTGCTGTGCGACCGGGATCCGGTCGACGGGTGGTCCGACGGCCGGGTGACGCTGGTGGGCGACGCCGCCCACCCGATGCTCCAGTACGCCGCCCAGGGCGCATGCCAGGCTCTGGAGGACGCCGTCATCCTGGGGGCGGCACTCGGCGACGCCCCCCACACCGCCCACACCGCCGCCGATGGCGACGACATGCCGGGCCGCCTGCTGGCGTACAACGCCGAGCGACGCGAGCGGGCCGCCCGCGTCCAGCTCCTGTCCCGAGAGATGGGATCCCAGCTCTACCACCCGGCGGGCGGGGCCGCCCTGGAGCGCAATGCGATGCTGCGGTCACTGACCGAGGACGACCTGTACGAGAAGGTCGGCTGGCTGCACAGCGCCCCGCGTCAGATCACCGGCGCGAGTCGTTCCCTGCCGAACGGTGTGACGGCGGCGGACCCGGACCCGGACGCGGGCGCGGGGCCGGGTTCGGTGGACATCAGAACCGATCGCTGGAGCCGTCGCAGGGCTGCCGAGGGTTCGAGGCCGAGTTCCCGTACGAGCGCGGTGCGCAGCCGCTGATACACGTCGAGCGCCTCGCTGCGGCGACCGGACCGGTGCAGGGCGGTCATGAACTGGGCGTGCAGGTTCTCGTGGGTGCGGTACCGGCGCACCAGGACGGTGAGCTCGCCCAGGAGTTCGCGGTGTCGGCCGAGTCGGAGATCTGCCTCGATGCGCTGGTCCAGCGCGCACAGCCGGCTCTCCTCCAGCCGCTTCACCTCCGTCTCCAGCTGCGAACCCGCCTGCACATCCGCCAACGCGTCCCCGCCCCACAGGTCCAGCGCCTGCCCCAACTGCCGCGCCGCACCCGGAAAATCACCCGCGTCCATCGCCCGGTACCCAAGCCCCGCGAGCCGCTCGAACTCCCGCACGTCCTGAGACCCGCCGCCCGTGTTCAGGAGGTAGCCTCCGGGCGTCGTCACCAGGACGTCCTTCGCGCAGCCACGCCCGTCGCCAGCGGTCCCGCCCCGGTCCAGAGCGGCGGCGATCAGCTCACGCAGCTGCAGCACATACGTCTGCAACGTCGTACGCGCACTACGCGGAGGAGCACCACCCCACAACTCCTCGATCAACCCCCCCACCGGCACCACCTGATCAGCGTGCAGCGCAAGCAACGCCAACACCCGCCGGGGCTTCGGAGCGGTCGGTGTGATCGAGATTCCGCACTCCCGGACGGCCAGCGCCCCCAGCAGTTGGATGTCCATGGCGATCTCCCCTTGTGATGCGCGGCCGTTCGGTCACGAGCTCGACGGCTACGCCCGTAGCAGCACGCCAAGTAAAAAACAGGGCGCGCGGTTTGTCAATGGAAAGCGGTTAGCCCTGTTGTCCCTATTTGATGCTTAAGTACACCCAGATAGCCCGGCCGCGCTCCCCGCAAGCGCAACCGCCCGGTCTGGTTTGGCTACTTCTGCCGAGGGACGGCGGACAGAGCCCCCTCTCCGCGCCTACGGGGAGCGGAACTGACGACGTCCAGACCGCCCGGCCCGGCAAGCCGGGGCAGCAGCAGATCCCAGAAGCGGGTGACCATCTCCTCGGAGAACCACCGAGGTTCGCGGCCGCCGAGCACTTCAAAGCCGACGGTCGCCGCCAGGACGGCGGACGCCGCCTGATCCGTCGACACCCCGTCGGCCAGCTGCCCGATCCGCTCGGCCCGGTCCAGGGTGCCCTTGATCCACTGCTGCCAGATGCTCCACAGCTTGGCGGCGTCACCGCGGGCGCCCGTACCGCAGAGGCCGAAGCCCGCGCGCACCACGACGTCTCCGGCAAGCTGGCTCATCAACTCATGTGTCGCGTCCACCAGTTCCTGCAGCGGGCTGAGGCCGTCGAGAACCACTTCACGCGTGATCCGGTCCAGAGCCTCGGCCGCCTGGCCCTCCACGGCCTGCGCGAGGGCGTTCTTGCTCTCGAAGTGGAAGTGCAGCGCCCCGTTGCTGACTCCGGCCTTCTTGCTGATGGTGCTGAGCGAGGCCAGTGCGAAGCCCTCGTCCGCGAACGTCTCGGCTGCGGCCCGCATCAAGGACTCTCTCGTGCGCGCGGCACGCTCCTGCTGCACCATCATGGATCTCCTGATTGTGGAGGGACTGCCGAGGCCGCCCATGCACTGCCCCGGCGACGCGCCCCGCCCAACTACACCGTGAAGCGAAGTGGTTACGGTGGCGCCTCGCCGCCCAGAATAACAAACCATCCACGCGGTTTGATTCTCCATGATGCGCCTTCTTCACCAAGTTCACGCTCTCCTGTGTCACTTGAGGCCGACTAGAGCCGCCCGGCCCCTCAGGGCACGCAAAAAGCTCCGCGGCCCGGACAGGCCGCGGAGCTCCAAGACGCACAAGCCGTGCGGTGGCTATGGCGCTACACGTACGAGGTCTGACGCACCCTCACTCGACGGGCCGCAGAACGACCGGCAGCGACCCATACCCGTTGATGATGAAGGACTCCACCGGCGCGATGGCCTCCACCGGCTGGGCGAGCCGCATGTCCGGGAAGCGCTCGAAAAGCTCCGAGAGCGCGACGACCGCCTCCATACGCCCCAGGGGCGCGCCGAGACACCGGTGCACCCCGTAGCCGAAGGCCAGCTCGTTACCCCGCCCTTCCCGCAGCACGTCGAAGTCCTCGGCGGAGTCGCCGTGCGCCTCCGGGTCGATTCCGGCCGCCGCGAAGTTCACCAGCACCGCGTCCCCCTGCTTGATGGTGACGCCGTCGAGGTCGATGTCCTCCACGGCGAAGCGCAGCGGCGGGTAGGCCGCGGGGTTGTGAGCCCGCATCGTCTCGGTGACGACATCCTCCCAGGCAGCCCTGGACTGCCGGACGTGCTCCAGCTGCTCGGGGCGGGCGAGCAGCGCGGCGGCGGCGTTCACGATGAGTGTCGCCGCGGTGTCCTGGCCCGCCGCGATCAACAGGTAGAGCGTGCCGAGGAGTTCCTGCTCGCTGAGCCCGCCGGAGGCATCCAGTCCCCGCGCCTCGATCAGGCTGGAGGTCAGGTCGTCTCCCGGACAGGCCTCCTTGAACTTGACCTGCTCAGCCAGTATGGCGAAGACACGCGCGTTCGCCGCAGCCATCTCTTCAGCTGTCACCGTGGTGTCGAAGACGGTGTGCAGATTGGCGCACAGTTCGGCCCTGGCCTCTTGCGCGATCCCGAACAACTCACAGATGACATGCAAAGGTAGCAAGTCGGCGAACACCGCACGCAGGTCGACGGTTTCGCCTGGCTGGCGCTGCGCCAGCTCGTCGAGCAGCTCAGCGGCGTACTCCTTAATGCGGGGCCGCAGCGCCTCGGTACGCCGTGTGGTGAATGCCCCGGCGGCGATCTTGCGCAAACGCGTGTGATCTTTGCCATAGGCGTTCATCATGTTCTCGTTGGCCACCCAGGGATGCAGCGGCCAGTCCTCAGTGATATGCCCCTCAATGAACATCGGCCAGTGCTGCCGGGCATCACGGGAGACCCGCGGATCCGTCAGCAACTGCTTGACGTACTGCTCTTTGATCACCGCCCAGGCGGTCACCCCACCGGGCAGTTCCACCTCGACGGCAGGTCCCTGACCCCTCAGCCAGGCCGCCTCACCGGCCAGATCCCGCCCCCGCGGGTCCAGTGCGTACGGACAAGTAGCCATCTCCATCTTTTGCACTCCGTTCGCTCAGCAGTTCATACCGTTGATTGAGACACGCGTGCGTAGAGGGGGTTACCCCTCTCCCCCCGCCGATGGCTCATATGCAGTTGTCCCTGCGCACTCCAGGAGCGCGCACAGGAGCCCTGGGGCCCAGGGTCAGACAGCAGACGCTCAGGCAGCCGACGCGCTCTCGTGCGCGGCCTTCTCGATCCGCTCCCTGTGCAGCTTCAGCGCCTCGTCGAAGACACGGTCGGCGCGCTCCTGGGAGAAGTCCAGGCGTGCGAGCACGCCGGGAACCGCGACCGACGGCATCAGATGCCGGTACATGTCAGCGACCCGCTCCGACATGTCCTCGCGTCCAGTCATAATGTGCGACAGGACCTGGATGCCGGTGAACGCGCCGACGAAGACTCTCACCACCCGTTCCAGGTCGACGTCGGGCAGTACCTCTCCCCCGGCCTTCGCCTGTCCGAAGAGGTCGAGGTTGTGATCGATCCACCCCTGCATGGGAACACGCCGGTCCAGGCCGTCCTTGGCGGCTCCCTGCTCGACCGTGAGACGCACACTGCCCTGCACTACCGGGTCGCCAGTACCCCTCTGCAGCAGACGCGCCAGCAGCATCGCCTCGTCCAGCGACATCTGCAGCTTGAGTTCATGCTCGGGAACCCTCGGCAGTGCGGACACCTGCTCGCCGAGTACGGCCTGCGCCAGCTCCTGCTTGGAGTTGAAGTGGAAGTACAGGGCGCCCTTGGTCAGTCCTGACCGCTTGAGGATCTCGGAGATCGTGGCGGCCTCATAGCCGACCTCGTCGAAGACTTCCGCAGCCGAGGCGAGGATCGACTTCCGCGTCCGAACCGCCCGTTCTTGCCGCGCCACAAAAACACACCTCCGTACCCCCCGTCTGTCGTGAACAGGACGGGCGCCCTGGCCGACGACAGAAGCAACCCGCGCTGATCGTAAAACCAGGCAAGCGGTTTGGCAACGCGCGGCCCCCGCGCCGTCCCCTCCTGGACACCTCCCTCACTCCCACTGGTCGATTCGCCCCTGTTGACAGGTTACTGCCGAAAATTTTGATGACAGAACAGGACACGACGATCCTTGCAAAAAACCGGTGGGTCCGTATCTTTATGGTCCTGCACCATCTCCTATCGACTCGGCGTCCATGCGGAGAGGTCTATGACCCTGCTAAGCATTCAGAGCACTGCCCCGAACATACGCAAAAGGGGCATTGCGCCCGTCACCCTGTCACTGCCGACAGTCACACGGGGCACCGTCGAAGAGCTGGCCCACCTGCTGTACAACGGCAGCGACCGCACAGACATCCACGCCCCCTGGCGGGCCCTCATCGCCGACCCTGAGTTCCACTACCAGCCAGGCCTGACCACCACGGAGCAGATATCCCGCTCCTACCAGCGGCTGCACCTGGTCAACGACATCGTCGGCACCCCCGAGCTCCTCCCCCAGGACCCCCACCGCCTGTCCGCCATGCACGAGTGGATCGGCGGCGTCGACGGCGGCCTGTGCACCCTCGCCAGCATCCACTACAACCTGTTCCTCGGCAGCCTCCTCGAACACGACGACCACGGCCGGGACCTCACCCCCTACACCTCACTGAGCCGCACGGGAACATTCCTGTGCACCGAGCTCGAACACGGCAACGACGCCGCCAACCTGCAGACCACCGCCACCTACGACCCCACCACCGGTGGCTTCACTCTGCACACCCCCACCATCGGCGCACAGAAGTTCATGCCCAACACCAGCACGCTCGGCGGCCCCAAGAGCGCCGTCGTCGCGGCCAGGCTGCTCGTCGACAACGAGGACCAGGGCGTCTATCTCTTCCTCGTACCGCTCACTGACTCCACCGGCCCCCTGCCCGGTGTCACCGTCCGCGCCATCCCCTCCCGCTTCGGGCCCACCGTCGACCACTGCCTCACCCGCTTCAAGCACGTACGACTCCCCCGCACCGCTCTCCTGGAAGCCGAACACGGACGGCTCGACCACCACGGCCAGCTCACCAGCAGCCTCGGCAACCGCCGTAAACGCTTCCTCCGCTCCGTCAACCGCGTCACCATGGGCAAGCTCTGCATGAGCGCCAGCAGCCTCGGCATGGCCCGCACCGCCCTGACCATCGCCGTCCGCTACGCCCACATCCGCCACATCGCCGGTCCCCGCGAGGGGGAACGGGTGCCCCTCGCCGCTCACCGCAGCCACCATGGACGGCTGCTTTCCGCACTGGCCACCTGCTACGCACTGACCTTCCTGCACCGGAAGGTGATGAAGCGCTGGACGGAGCACACCGCCGAGGACCGCGACCAGGTCGAACGCATGGTGGCCGTCAGCAAGAGCTGGATCACCTGGCAGTGCCGCCAGATCGCCATCGAATGCCGGGAACGCTGCGGCGCTCAGGGACTCTTCCCCTTCAACAACCTCGTGGAGCAGCAGCTCAACATCGAAGGGGGCATCACCGCCGAGGGCGACAACCTCGTCATCGCCGTCAAGGCCGCCTCCGAAATGATCTTCGGCCACAAGACCGAGCGCACCACCACAGACGAGCCCACCGGGGACAGCCGAGCCAGTCATCAGGACCAGCTCACCGAGCTCCGTTTCCTACGCGACCGCCTGGCCGACGTCGAGGACATCTGGCAGCGCCGCTCCCGCACCGCCCTGCGCCACGGCCCTCAGGGAAACCCACTCGGCCGCTGGAACGCCGCCTGCCCACCCGCCCTCGAAATGGTGCACGCCTACACCCGGCGGCTCGCGGCCGACGCCTTCCTCGAAGCCATCGAGGAGACCGTCTCCCCCGAGGCCCGCACCCTCCTCGAAAACCTCTACCGGCTGTTCGCCCTCAAGGAACTCGACGAACACACCGGGACCCTCGTCGTCGAAGACCGCATCAACCTCGACCACATCCGCGAGCTGCCCGCCGCTGTCGACCGCACAGTCCGCGAGCTCGCGCCCTGTATGGGCCCGCTCGTCGACGCCTTCGACCTGCCTGACGAGTACCTCGCCAACATCCCGCTCGCCAACGACAGCTACTCGGTCCATGTGGACGACCTGGTCGGCGCCGCAACCGCCGACATCGCCTCATGACCCTGCGGGGCACGCCAGCACCACCCCAGCGACCGCGGCGTACGGGGATCGCCACGGCCAACGGCTCGCCGCTCGTTTTACCGCGGTAAAACGAGAACGGGAGGTCCGCCGTTTTACCGCGGTAAAACGAGCGGGCGGTCCGCACAGGGCAAGCGTCGCACCGAGCTGAGGCTCGCTCACGGTGGGGGGGGGGGGGTTTGTGGGGGGGGACAGCGCCCCCCCCCCCCCCCCCCCCCCCCCCCCCCCGGGGGGCCCCCCCCCCCCCCCCCCCCCCCCCCCCGCCCCCCCCCCCCCCCCCCCCGCGCCGGCGGGGGGGCGGGGGGGGGGGTTGGCCCGCGTACCCCCCCCCCCCCCCCCCCCCCCCCCCCCACCGCCGTATGACGGCCAGCCGTGGGTTACCCGCGTCCCGGCCCCCGAAGCCGCTCGTGTCCATGCCAGACAGCAGGGAAGCGTCTGCGATGATGCTGCACGCCCGAAGTACCGGAATCCACGGGAAGCAAACGGAGCATCACATGCAAAGTGCTGTCTACGTCGTGTCCATCGACCCCCAGGCCTCAACCGTCTGGTGGGCGAGCCGGATCAACGATCTGCCCTTCGACTTCTCCCAGGAACACGAGACTCCGGAGAACCTGGCCGTCCTCAAGGACACCGGCGCCCAGGTTCACGTAGTCGCCAACCAGAAGGGCGGGGTCGGCAAGACCACCACCACACTCAACCTCGGGGCGATCGTCTCCGACACACTGCGGGGCAAGAACCAGGGCCTGCAACACATCTTCATCGACACTCCGGGCAGCCTGCAGGACGAGAATCTTCTGCTCGAAGCCCTCACCTACGCCCACGACGTGATCGTCCCCATGCCCCCCGAAGGGCTCGCGTTCGACCCCACCGCGCGGACCATCCAGAAGGTCATCGAACCCACCGGACTGCCGTTCCAGGTCGTCGTGAACAACTGGGATCCGCGTGACGGAACCGCGGACCTGGAGGACACCAAGGCGTACATCGACGCGCAGGGCTGGCCCCGCGCGGACTCGGTGATCCGCCGCTACAAGGTGCACACGCGGGCTTCGGTCGAGGGCCGGGTCGTCACCCAGTACCCGAAGAACCGCGTCGCGATGGAAGCCCGCGAGGACTTCTTCCGCCTCGCACTCGAACTCGGCTATGGAGGGCGCGCCTGATGGGCCGACGTACCAGCCTCGCGTCCCTGGCGGGCGCCAAGGTCGACGACGTACCGGGTAAGAGCGACCCGCTGCTGCTCTCGCTGCCTCTGGCGAAGCTGATTCCCACACGGTTCAACCCTCGGCGGAACTTCGGCACCGAGGAGCAGCTCGAGGAGTTCGGGCGGAAGCTGAAGCAGCAGCAGCTCCAGCCCGCCGTAGTCGTCTCCCGCTCCGGGTACCTCAAGCTGTGGCCGGAGGAAGCCGAGCGGGTCGGGGACATCCCGTATGTGATCGCCAACGGGGAGCGCCGCTTCAGAGCCTCGGCCCTCGTGGGGCGGCCCACCCTCGACGTGGTGCACAACGAGGAACTGGCACGGTCCCGCGCACAGTTCCTGGACGCGGTGCTCTCGGAGAACAACGACCGTGAGGACCTGGACCCGATCGAGCGGGCCCTGGGCATCGAGACGATGGTGCTCGAACTCGGGGGCGCGGACAAGGTCGCCAAGCACTACGGCAAGTCCAACCCCTGGGTGAGCAACCAGCGCAAGCTGCTGCGGCTCACGCCCGAGCTGCAGCAGCTGGTGAGCTCGGGAGAGCTGTCCATCCGAGTCGGCCGGGAGATCGCCGGCCTGCCCCAGGAGGAGCAGGCCTCGGCCTGGCAAGCCGAACTCGACCGCCGGGTCGCCGTGCAGGCCGCACCGCGCGCCCCCCGGCGGACACCGGAGGACCCCCCTGCGGCTGAACCAGCACCACCAGCTGAGGTCTCGCCACCAACCGAACCAGCGGACCCGGCGGACCCAGCGGTGAACACGGTGCCCCACCAGGGACCACAGCAGGGACCACCCCAGGAACCTCAAGACACGCCATCCCAGGCACCACCACAGCCCCGGAAAAAGGCTCCTGACGCCCCTGAACAGCCCGCTGAGGCCGGGGGAGCGTCGCAAGCCCCGACACCCCCGGCACCCGTCCGGAACACGCCCACAGCGGCGCTTCAGACCCGTCCCGCACCACTGCCGGACGGCACGAAGGTCAGTGCCATCCCGTGGCACAGTCCAGAGACGGTCTTCCACACCCTCCGGCACCGCATGACGTCCGAGGATCTGCACTGCCTGCACGCTCTGCTGCAGGAGCACGTCCAAGACGCCTGACGGCTACCCCGACGTTGAGTCGCTTCGGTCGCTTCGGTCGCTGTTCTTCAGTCGCTATTGAGACAGCCTGGAGCTTCACTCAAGGGTCCCAAAGCGGACAGCGACTGAAGAACAGCGACCGAAGCCGTTCGGTCGCTGTCTTCGGTCGCTGCTAAAACCGCAGGTCACAGGGCATGTCTCGACGAAACAGCGACCGAAGCGACTCAAGTTCCGGGTATATGAAGACATTGGCGCGTGCGTGCGCGTGCGCGTGCGCGTCATATATACGGTCGCTGAGTCGCTTCAGTCGCTGTTTTCTTGATCAAAAGCCTCTGACCTGGGTTTTTAGCAGCGACCGAAGACAGCGACCGAAACTGCTTCAGTCGCTGTCCCAGAAGTTGAGTCGCTGTCGAGCTCCCGAAGGGCCCCAAACCCCCATCAGCGACACGATGTACGGGCTTTGGCCTTAGGTGCCCCACCAGCAGCCAAGACTTCGCTAATCTATGTTCGTCGTTGAGTCGCTTCGGTCGCTGATGGGGGAACTAAATGCCTGCTGAGCTGCGGTTTTCACGCAGCGACTCACGGCAGACCACCCCTGCCCGCCCAGTCGCTGGATCCCTGGCCACCGCCAGATGGTGCGCCCAACGGGGCTGGCCAGTCTTCCCGCTTGCCGCGGGCCGGAAAACTCCCGCGGCCAACTGCCCGGCCTGCCGCCGGCCAGGCCACACCCACCACGACTGCGCCTGCCGCGCCGAAGGCCGCTGGTGCCACGGTTTCCATGCCGCCACCCTCGACGCCACCCTCATCCGCCAATGGTGGGGGAGTAACCCCTCATTCGGCGTAGGCGTCTCCTGCGGCTCCGCGGGACTCCTCGTCATCGACATCGACGCCCACCAGCAGCCAGTCCCCAGCCGGGACCGCCTCCTGCCGGGCATCCACATCCCCGACGAGGTGGACCTGAGAGGCCTGGCGAACGGTTACCACACCCTGGCCGTCCTCGCAGCCCTACGAGGTGTCACCAACCCCGCAGACGACGACACAACGCTTCGCGTACGCACCCCGTCCGGCGGCCTGCACATCTGGTACCGCGTCCCGGACGGCCGCCACTGGCAGTGCTCCACCGGAGCCAGCCCCCGGCGCGCCCTCGCCTGGCAGGTCGATGTACGGGCCCACGGCGGGTACATCGTCACCCCCGGCACCACCATCCCCGCGGGAAGCTATACGCCGGTGGGTCTCGCGCGTGAACCCGCGCCGCTGCCCGCCTGGCTGGCCCAGGAGCTCGAGCGCACCGGGCACCTGCCCTCCGTGCCCGCCCCGCGCCCCGTACCGCCCCGCGCCCGTCAGGCGGTACTCGCCGCGGGCGGCGGCCGCGACCGCGCCACCCGCACCCTCCACACGGTCATCGCCGAAGTGGCCTCCTGCGCGCAGGTACCCGAAGGCGCCTCGTTCACCGAGAAGCTCAACCGGGCGGCCTATACCGTCGGCGGCCTGGTGGCTGCCGGAAATCTCGAACACACAGCGGGGGAGCAGGCCTTGCTCGAAGCAGCCGAGCAGGCCCGCCCCGGACAACAAAGGCGGGCGGAACACATCATCCGCAGTGGCATGAACGCCGGCGCGCGCCGTCCCCTCGACCCGGGGAGCCGCTCATGACTCCGAGGCCGGACCAGGACAACGCACTCTTCGACTTCGACGCGGAGGCCGTCGCAGCCCAGATCCTCGCCCGCACCGCGAACAACACAGGAACATCGGCAACCCAGGGATCTCCCGTGCCCCCACAAGGCGGCGAGACCCCGACTGGCGCACCCGGCACTTCCGGCACTCCCGGCACTCCCGGCGCGCCCGAGACGCTCGCCACGCCGGACGGACTGCTCCCGGACACCCTCACCGACCGCGGCAACGCCAAGCTGTTCGTCAAGCTCTACGCCGCCGACTACCGCCATGTCCCCGGCCTCGGCTGGTACCGCTGGGACACCACCCGGTGGCAGATCGACGAGGACGACACCGTGATGTGGGCGGCCGGCGACCTCGCCGAGTCCATCGCCACCCACGACGCACGCGGAGTCTTCACCACCACCGCGCTCCAGCAGCACCGCAGGCGAGCCCTGAGCACCTCCGGCATGAACGCCATGCTCACCCAGGCCAGATCCGCGCCGGGCATGGTCCTCAACGCGGCCCGCCTGGACGCGGACCCGTACGCCCTGTGCACCCCCGCGGGCATCGTGGACCTCCGCACCGGGCTGGTGCGCACCCCGGACTCCAGCAAGGACTTCCACTCCCGCTCGACCTCGACCGGCCCCAAGCCCATGCCGACGCCGCGCTGGAACCAGTTCCTCGCCGACACCTTCGGGGACGACGACGAGGGCACCGAGATGATCGGCTTCCTCCACCTGCTCCTGGGCTACTCCGTCACCGGCGACGTAGGCGGCCAGGTCATGCCGTTCCTCTTCGGCGTCGGAAAAAACGGCAAGTCCGTCCTCCTGGACGTCCTGATGAAGCTCCTCGGGGACTACGCGGACGCGGCGCCCCCCGGCTTCCTGATGGCCCGCCCCTACGAAGGCCACCCCACCGACCTCGCCGAGCTGCACGGCCGCCGGGTCATCGTCTGCAGCGAGGTCAAACCAGGCGACAAGTTCGACGAAGCCCGCGTCAAGCTCCTCACCGGCGGTGACCGCATCAAGGCCCGCCGTATGCGCCAGGACTTCTTCAGCTTCGAGCCCACCCACAAGCTCTGGCTGCTCGGCAACCACCGCCCCGAGGTCGGCACCGGCGGCTTCGCCTTCTGGCGCCGCATGCGCCTCATCCCGTTCGCACGGACCGTGCCCGACGACCGGAAGATCGACAACCTGGCCGACATCCTCGTCACCGAGGAAGGCCCAGGTATCCTCAACTGGCTCATCGAAGGCGCCCGGCGTTACCTCGGCGGCGACAAGGACCTCACCGGCCCGGAGCGGGTGCGCATCGCCACCACCGCGTACGCCGAGACCGAGGACCACACCGGTCGCTTCCTGAGCGAAAGCTGTGTGATTCACCCGGACCAGCGAGCAGAACAGGCACACCTGTACGCCGCGTACAAGGAGTGGTGCCGACATGAGGGAGCTCCGGCCATGACGTCCCGCTCGTTCGCCGCGCGCGTACGCGAGACCATCGGGCTCGTGTCACCGAAGCACATGATCCTGTCCAACCAGCGCAAGTACTACCCAGGGATCGGGCTGCTCGCTGACGAGGAGGATGCCTGATGGTAGGAACAGCCGTAGGAACAGGCCACGACAGGCGGTCGATCACGCACTCACGCCCCTGGGGTGCCATGGCTCCGCCTCCTGATGGGTATCCGTGCCATGAACCTGCGCAGGCAGTGTCAGACGTGGTACGAGAAGGTAGGACAGCATGAGCGCCTTGATCACCCAGGATGAGATCCGCGAGGAGACGGATCTCGTCTGGCTCGAAGACACCCAGGCGCTGGACTACGTCAGACAAAGCCTCGACCGGCTGCCGACCCGCAAGGGCAAGCCCGCCTACCACCGCGACGGCCGCATGGTCGGATACGCGGTGCTCGGCCCCGGAGCCAAGGCGTCCCGCTCCTCGGGCACGTTCCGCCGCCGGGTCTTCTGGCTCCTGCCGCACGACCGAGACTCGGAACCGAACGGCCTGTACGCCACAGGAGCCCCCGCCGAAGCCGTCGACCCGCGCACGCTCGCCCCCGGCACCAAGGGCTACAAGACGGAGCGCTCGGAGGGCGGCCCGCCGTCCTCCGCGATGCAGGAGCTCGGGATAACGCTGCCGCTGTAGACAACTACGCCTGCCGTGCTGCGTTTTACCGCGGTAAAACGCGACACAGCAGCCCGATCCCGCCACTCCGGCAAAGAAGTGCTCAGGATGGAGGTAAGCGGAGGTAACCAGACATGCCATCTGAGGAAGAGCTGTTCGCAGCGGTCGACGCCCTGCTCGACGAGGAGCCGCAGCTGCCGTCCCCAGCGGAACGCGCCCGGCTCCGCGAAGCCGCAGGCATCACCCAGGCCCGCCTGGCGGCCGTGCTGAAGTCGACCCCCCAGACGGTGAAGAACTGGGAGAGCGGCCGTACCGAGCCCAAGCCGCCGCGTCTGGAGGCGTACCAGCGGCTCCTGAACGGCTGGGCGGCGAAGTACCCCGCACCCGGCGCCCCCGTCCCCCCCACGCCAGCCACACCGGCTACACCGGCCATCCCTGAGCCAGGGGAGACCCCCCAGGCCCCGGCGCCCCCCGAACGCCCCACCCCGCCGGCAGCACGCACAACGCCCCACCGCACGGCCCTCCAAAGGCCCCCCAAAAGAACCCCACAAGCACCACCCCGCAGCACCCCACACCCCACCCTCACCCCCACCCCCACCGACCCGCGCTACCCCCACGGCCCGCTCGCCGTACTCGACGGCGACGGCTCCGCCTACGGCGTCGGCGGCATCGTGCTCGACTGCCCGGCCCGCACCATCCCCGAGCTGGTCGAGTGGACCCTCAACGAGTCCGGCCTCGGCGCGGCGAAACTCCACCGCAACGGCAAGGACTCCGACCCCCTCATCGCCCTCACCGCCGCGGCCGCGGTAAAGCTCGGCCTGCCCGAGCGCCTGGAGGGCCCCGAACAACGCCGCTCCCTGCGCCTGCCCCCGGACCACCCGGTCGTCCGGCAGATCACCAAGGCCAAGTGGCACCTCACCCAACGAGGCTTCGGCCCCTGGCCCCGCATCTACCGCAAAGCCCAGGGCAGCCAGCGCCAGTGCGTTCAGCTGGCGATCCTGCCCTGGGACGCCCTCGACGAGCGCTCCTGGCCCGGCGTCGCGGACCTGGACCCGCCCGCCATCGCCCGCGTCCTCGGTACGTACGCCCAGCGCGTCATCACCCCGCGCGGCTCGACGGCCGTGTCGGGCCTGGAGCTGATGACGGCACTCCGCCCGCCCACGAGAGCCGTACAGGACCGGGCCACCGGTGCCTGGGTGCCCGGCCACTATCCCGGCAGCCTCGGCACCGATCCCGTCGACCCGGCGCCGCCCGAGGCCACCCAGGAACACCCCGTCGTCGTACACAGCGGCTGGAACGGCGGCTTCCTCAACGAAGAGGCCTACCAATGGGTCCGCCCGGTGGAAGCCCTCACCGACGAGGAGTGCACCCTGCCGTACGCGATCGGCCTGGACCTCAACACGGCGTTCCTCGCCGCCGCGGCCCGCCTGACCGTCGGTCTGTCCGCCCCCGAACACTTCCACCGCCCGGCCTTCAACGCCAAGATCCCCGGCTCCTGGCTGGTCGACCTGTCCCACATCGAGCTCGACCCGCGCCTCCCGTCACCGTTCACCCCGGACGGCGCCCGCCCGACGGGCCCGGCCTGGTACCAGACGCAGACCGCCGCCTACGCCCAGGAGCTCGGCTACGACGTCCACCCCATCGAGGCGTACCTGCGCCGCGAGACCGGCGCGTACCTGGACCCGTGGCACGACCGCCTCAAGACCGCCTACGTCGACACCCTCGCCGACCTCGGCGTCACCAAGGACCTCTCCGGTGCCGAGTTCCTCACCGCGATGGAACAGCACAAGGACGTCGACCCGCCCCTGGCCGCCGTACTGACCGCCATCAAGGCCACCGTCAAGGGCGGCGTCGGCAAACTCCGCGAACGCCCCCAGGGCCGCCACTACAAGCAGGGCGAACGCTGGCCAGCCCTGGAACGCCCGACCTGGCGCCCCGACATCCGCGCCGCCGTCATCAGCAAGGCCCGGATCAACATGCACCGCAAGCTCCTCAACATGTCCCGCATGACCGGGCTGTTCCCGCTCGCCGTGCTGTCCGACTGCGTCGTCTACCCCAGCCCCGGAGACAGCCCGCTCGACTTCCTGCCGTACACCGAGTCCGGCAAGCCCCAGCCCGGCGGCTTCCGCCTCGGCCCCACTCCGGGCCTGGCGAAACTCGAAGGCGTCCAGTCGATGCTGTGGGCAGTCGGCCTGATGGAGCAGGGCTACAACCCGGCCCGCCACATCAAGGGCGGCGACGCCGTCCTGGACGAAGGCGAGTAGGACATGGGAGACATCGACGACGCCCTGGACCGCGCCACCCAGGAGACGTTCACCCGCCAGCCCCCCAAGACCGTCAAAGCCCAGATCACCTTCCTCATAAAGAAACTCAAGACCACCCGCGCCGTCGCTCGGGAGATCGGCGTCAGCCAGCGCTCGGTGGAGCGCTACCTCACCGGCGAACGCAAGCACCCGCCCAAACCCATCGCCGACCGCATCGACGCCGCCGTCCGGGCCCGCTGGCAGCCCCAGGTCCGCAAACGCCGTCAGCGAGAGGCCGCCACCACCAGCGGCATCACCGTGGAGACCCGCGCCCGCTTCGGTTACACCGCCCCCATCGGCACCACCGACGACGGCCGCTTCCGCCGCCTGACCGTCCACCTGCCGCCGGAGTACGCCCGTCGGCTCTTCGACGCCCAAGCGGCAGGCGCCAGCGACCAGCACCTGCGCGGCATCATCGCCGACGGATTCCGCACCGTGTACTTCCAGGACGACGGCAGCCGAGCTCTGGGCCTCTCCGACGTCTCCCTCAACGACATCGACTACCTCGACCTGGACTACTGACCGACTACTGACCCGGCGCGTCTCACCGCGCGCGCCGGGTCGGCAGCTCCTCAGCCCTAGCCGGGCTTCCGGTGCCCCGACGGGCCCGTACGCGCCGTCGGCGGCCGCGGCGCCGCGGCCGCCGGCAAACATGCGACGACATGGCTGAACTGGCAGCGGGGTCACGGAGACACACGCGCACCAGCCCGATCAGCCGCGGCCATCGTCGTGGCGGGCTTTCGCGGGCTGAGGCAGACAGCGGGGGAGTGGGCCCACCAACCGGAAGTCACAGAACCGCCCGGCGCACGGCCAACCGGCACCCCACGACCAGGGTCAGGTAACAGCATAAGAGCGGTCCCCAGCCAAACCCACCCTGACCTGCGGTGACACTGACTCAAGCTCAGATCCCCAGAACCGTGACCCAGTTCCGTCAGCCGTACACCACGTTCCCAGGATCGTGGTGAACAGTTCCCAGGAACTGGGTAGATGAACGTCACGTCCATCAGTAAAGCCCTCAGAACCACGGCTCCGGCCGACGAAACAGCCCCGACAGACGTTCAGCGACACGTCCTGTGAACCGCCTAGATCCACTCCGCGTTCATGTACGTTACGTTCATCAAGGCGGCCAACCAGCCGCCCTCATGAGCGTCACAGCAACCGGAGGCCTCGGTGGGAGTACGCAGACTGGTCGACGCCGACACCGGCGAGACCATCCCGTATGCACCATTCGCCTTCTCCGGCAAACACACCCAGGTGGACAAGGCACGCGTCGAAGCCATCAGCGAGAGCAGGGCGTTCACCCCCAGCCAAAAGTTCCTGGTCCTGTGGTGGATCGGCGTCTCACCAGAAGGACTGGAGCCCCTGCGCGCCACCGGCGCCGACATCGCCTGCCGCGTCGGCATGTCCACCGACGCAGTCGGTAAGATCAACCGCAAGCTCGCCAAGCACCGGATCCTCATCGTGCGCGGCCGCATCGGGAACTACCGCTTCTACCGGATCAGCCCGTACATTTCATTCCACGGCACCGGAGTCGAGCAACGCGAAGCGGTCAGGACCTGCAACCCCCCAGATATCCCCGGCTTCGATGCGACGACCCCGGCACGGTGGGAGGCCCAGTGAACAACGACGACAAGATCAAGACTCTCCACCTGCTGCAACGCACCGCAGGCATGACGGCCAACCAGCGCCTCGTCGTCATGCTCTACGCCGTGCACCCAGCCGACAGATCCGGAGCCGTCATCGAGACCGCCGCGGAGCTCGCCAAGCTCGTCGGCCTCTCACCCACCGTCTTCAGCCGCACCCGACGCCAGGTCATCGAAGCGGGCTGGCTCGAGGAATCCGAACGCCTCGCGCACATCCGCTACTACCGCCTCAGCCCGAAGGCCACCGGCGAAAACGTCGTCGTACCACTGCGCCGCGCCACCTGACCCGCTTCCCGGAGCGTGGTTGATGAACGTCACGTTCATCAACCACGCTCCAGGGGACGCTCTCCTTGCCTCCGTGTCCATAAGCCCCGCAGCCCGGCACAGGGAGAGAAAACGCCCTACGCGTTCTTCTCCTGCTCTGTGAGGAGCTCCGAGACCCGACCGAGGATCGCGGCCAGATCCGCCCGATGCGCGGGAAGAAGCCCACTGGCCATATCGGCGGCAACCTCATCCACACCACTGGTGATCTGAAAGTACCGCTGGATGAAAGACCCCCGCTGCCGCGCATCGAGCTGACCGAAAGCGAGATCCATCAGCGCGGCCCCGTCATGCCAGGGCAACTCCGCCGCGCCCTGAGGACCAGCGGTCTCCCGCACCGGCTTATCACGCCGTGATAGCCCCCCCGCCGCTACCGGCTTCTTCCGCACCGCGGCGGCGGCACGCGCATCGGCCTTCTCGCGCTGCTCCTGCGGCGGCAGCTTGGAGAGGTTGCGCACCTGCTCGATCGTCCGCCGCCCCGCGACGAGATCGGCCTGGAGCTCGGGAGCGAGATCGAGGACAGACAACTTCGACGAGATGGTGGACTGACCGATGCCCAGCCGCTTCGCGGCCTTGTTCTGCGAACCGTAGAACCGCACCAGCCTGCTCAGCGCCTGCGCCTGCTCCAGCGGATGCATATCGTCGCGATGCACATTGGCGACGAACGCGGCCTCAAGCAGCGACTCATCCGTCGAGGCGAGAGCATCGTCGACACTGACCCGGACAGTCCGCACACCAGCCAGACGCGCGGCCTCCAGCCGACGATGGCCGTCAACGACGATGTAACGGGCACGCTCGTCAAGTTCACCCGCCCGCTCAGGACGCTCGGCGAGATAGGCGTCAATCGTCGCGACGGTGATCGCGTTGACAAGCCCGATCTCCCGGATGCTGTCGGCCAGCCCGTCAAGATCCCTGAGTTCCGTACGGGGATTGTCAGGATTCTGGCTGATGGCCTCCAGGGGAAGCTCGGTCGGATCCGGCACGCCAGCGGTGGGCGCCTTCGTGACGGCGCCGATCGCGGCACGGCGGGCGCTGACAGGACGCGCTTGGGCGAATGAAGCACCAGCGCCGAGATTCTTGGCCTTGCTCACTTGCTGATCTCCCGAGCGAGGGCGCGGAGCGCGACGGACTGTTCGCAGCGAGGCGCATAGGCGAGGAGCGGCCGCTTGGCGCGGACCGCCTCCTTCTGTTCCTTGAGGTCGCTGATGACCCCCACGACACGGGGATCCTTGATGTCCACCCAGGACTGCAACGAAGACGTGGCGATATAGCCGCGCCGGGCGTCGTAGTGATTCACCACGAGCCCGAGGTAGTCGAGATCGAGCGCGAGGTCATTGCGCATGTCCTCGATCTGCGAGGTGAGCAGCCCGTACGCGTCGGCGCTGCTGTCCTCTGCCTGAACGACGATCAGAACCCCGGAGTTTCCCGCGACCTCATCCAGCCGCCGGCGTCCGTAGTAGCTCGCGGCGTCCATGCTGAGCCCGAGGCTGGGCGGACAGTCGATGACGATGACGTCGTACGCGTCCTCGACCGGCGCGAGCGCCCGCTCAAGGGAAGCCTCCCGAGCCCGCACGGACGCCAGCCGGACATCGAGAAGAAATGCGTCGGCACACGCGGGCAACAGGTCGAGCCGCCCCCGGAACCGCTCCTCATCGATGGGAACGATCAAGTCCCGCAACGCGCCCCTGGGCGCACCGGCCATGTGGTTGGTCAGCGAGTCCCCGTCCATGGGAAGCGGCTCGTGCCCCAACTGCTTGGTGAGATGCCCCTGGGGATCGAAGTCGATCAGCAGCACGCGCTGACCAAGCCCCGGAAGATCGTCAAGCGCCAGCGGACCGGCACCGGAACCACCACCTTGGGCGAGGGCGGCGAAGTACTTGGACACCCGAACCGGAACCAGCACAGCCGGGTCCTCGGCCAGAGCCTCGCCCACCCCCGCCGTGATGGCTGTCTTGCCGACACCTCCCTTCTGGTTGCAGACCACGACACGCCGGACGACGGCAGGCCGCCGCACTTCAGGCTCGGGATGACTGTCCAGCCAGACCCGCACCGACTGGGCCAGCCCCTGAATGACCGACACACCGCGGCTCTTGCACTCGGCACGGAACCCCGCCCACTGCTCCGGCGGAAGAAACGTCGCGAACGACTCCGCGCCCGCGGTATCGACAGCGGCGACATTGGACCCGAGCCCCCGCCACAGGGTGATACCCGCGTCGACGGCGTCCTGCATGTCGATGCCGTGCTGCACGGCACGGACCTTGAGCTCCTGACGAAGCCAGGAAGGCAACTTCGAGACGGCCTTCTCCCGGCCGCCCCTGGTATCAGATGACGTCATAACGCGTAACTCTACTAACGCCAAAGCCAGAAGCCACCACAGTCACGTTAGTTTCCTGTCACTTCACCCGCCGGACCTATCACGCCGTGATAACCCAGCCGCCCGGATGCCCGGATGCCCGGATGGCCAGCCGCCCAGGCGACCGGGCCCGTCTGTCGCACACCCCTTGCCTACTGGTATGGACCAATGCCAAGCTCACAAGAAGTCGTACACGGGTCAACTTTCCCGCGCCGCAGGTCCATTCGCCGTTCACCCCATCCCCCACATGAGAGTGAGCCCCGCAATGTCACCGTCCCGCCACCCAGCCCGCACCCACCACCGCGCCGCCCCGCTCACCGCCGCCGCACTGGCCGCCGCCGTGGCCGTCCCGCTCACCTCATCCCCGGCAAGCGCCCACGGCGCGGTGTTCAACCCGGTCAGCCGGGTAGCCGCGTGCTACGCGGAGGGACCCGAACGCCCCCAGTCCCAGGTCTGCAAGGACCTGGTCGCCGACTCCGGCACCCAGCCGCTGTACGACTGGAACGAGGTCAACCTCGCCAACGCCGCCGGACGGCACCAGGAGCTCATCCCGGACGGCAAGCTCTGCTCAGCGGGCCGCACGAAGTACCGGGCCCTGGACTGGGCCCGCACCGACTGGCCCACGACAGCCGTATCACCGGGAGACTTCGACTTCCGCTTCCGGGTGACGGCACCTCACCGCGGCCACATGACCGTCTACATCACCAAAGAGGGCTTCGACCCGACCCAGCCCCTGAAATGGTCGGACCTCGACGAAACCCCGATCGCCACCCACCGCACCACACGCACGCCACCCGGCGGCTACTACGCCTTCCCCGGCAACCTGCCCACCCGCACCGGACGCCACATCATCTACAAGGTATGGCAACGCGACGACAGCGCGGAGGCCTTCTACAGCTGCTCGGACGTCACCTTCGGAGCCAACACGCCCAACACCCCCACGAACGCAGACGCCCCAACAGAAACAGAGATCGCCGCAGGCACCGAACGGTCAACAGTCAGCCACGCAGGCCACGGCGGCGACGAACAACCCCCCGCACTCTCCGCCACAACCACCACCCCCGCGACCTCCCCCCTCCCAACCGCCCTCGCGGCCACAGCCGCCCTCACCGCCTTCGCCACAGGCAGCCTCCTAGTAACCCGCCGCCGCAAGCGCGGCTAGCAAACGAGAAGCCCCGCCAGCCCGAAGGGGGGACAGGCGGGGCTTCGCGGTGGCGCAGTGGTTCAGGCGTCGAACCCGTCGGACTGGATCGCAGACACAAACGAGGACCAGGCCGCCGCCGCGACCAGGAGAGCGGGTCCGTGCGTGAGCGGATCCGCGAGCAGGCTCCGGCGGTGCGGAAGATCGAGCACACCATGGAGTACCTCGACCTGGTGGGTTCCTGCCACAGCTACGTGGCCGCACTGGGCAGGCTCGTTCCCCGGCTGCGGGGCCAGGAGTTCACCGACGACGAGCGCGACACCGTCCGCCGGTCGGTCGCGAAGGTCCGTGCGGCGGCCGACTGGCTCGAATCGGCGATCGACAGCGGAGTGTTCACTCTGGACGAGCAGCTCGCCCAGCTCCTCAAGGGCGGGTAGGCATGGCGCGACGCCGGGACGCGAGGCCGCTGTCGGAGCACTACGGCGACCTGGTCCGCGTCTCGCTCATGGAGGCCAGACCCGCCGGACTGCAGACCGTCCAGCTGGTGGCCGCGACCAGACTGAAGAAGTCCCAGGTCCAGCGCGGGGTGAGACATCTTCGCGATGTCGGTGCCGCGGAGAAGCTCACCCCGATCATCTGGCGGCGCAAGGACGGCTACATGTTCTCCGACGACCCCGCGGACTGGATCGAGTACGAGAAGAAGCAGCTCCACCAGGCGCTCGGCCGGCTGAACCGGATGATCACGGGCACACTCGCCCCGCACCTGGCCCGCTACCCCGACGACGAATGGGCCCAGCTGGTGACCGCCCAGCTCACCGGGGTCACCGCGACCCTCGCCCAGCTCTCGAAATAGCCCCTCGATCCGCAAGATCGTGAACGAGACCCGCCATGCCCAACCCCGGCCGTCGCCGCCGCTACCCCTCCGACACCACCCCCGCCGAGTGGGCCCTCGTCGAACCCCTTCTGCCGACTCCGGCCTGTCAGACCAAGACCGGCGGACGCCCTGAGAAGTGGCCCCGCCGACAGATCGTCGACGCCATCCGCTACATCGCCGACAACGGTACGAAGTGGAGAGCCCTGCCCGTCGACTTCCCTCCCTGGGAAACGGTCTATGGGTTCTTCCGGCGATGGAACCGGGCTGGAGTGGTCGCGTTCATCCGCGACCAGCTGCGGCGCCGAATCCGTTCCAGCCTGGGACGATGCCCTTACCCCGTCACGTTGATCATCGACAGCCAGTCCGTCAAGGCCGCCGAGACGGTCGGCAAGGACAGCCGCGGCTACGACGCCGCCAAGAAGATCAACGGACGCAAGAGACACTTCGCCGTCGACACGAAGGGCCTTCCCGTGATGATCATGGTGACGCCCGCCGACATGACCGACCGGGACGCCGCCCGCGAAATGCTCTGGCGTCTGCGTCTCACCCATCCACAGATCACCCAGGTCTGGGCTGATTCCGCCTATGCCGGCCAGCTCGTCGAGTGGGCCCGCGAATTCCTGCACATCACCCTCAAGACCGTCTCCCGCCCCCGCGACGCGAAAGGCTTCGTCGTCCTCCCGAGACGCTGGAAGGTAGAGCGTACGATCGGCTGGATCATGAAAGCCCGACGTAATGCACGCGACTACGAACGTCTCCCACAGCATGCCGAAGCCCACCTGACCTGGTCACTCATCACCCTGATGACCAAGCGGCTGACGCGCAAAGCCCCCCACACCGACGGCTGGAACAAGAAGACCGCAGCCACCAGTTGAGCAACAGCCCAAACCGAAAGCGGCAGCCGCTTCAGCGGCTGCCGCTCGGCACGGCCCACAGACCACGCGTCGATCTCGTTCACGGAGCCTGTGTCGGCTCAACCCGCGGGGAACGGGGACTGTCACTCTCGCCGCCCGTGCTGGTGGTGAAACCGCTGAACAGTACCGCCAATCCCACCAGCAGCGTGACGCATCCCACCGTGATGAACAGCAACGCTTGCCTTCCGGGTCGCTCCTGCCTACGCAGGTAGGCACCGACAAGGAGGGAAGCCGCTCCGGCCAGGACGGTTCCTACGGGCACGAACAGCACCGCCACCGCCAAGAAGACGATCAGCAATGCCACATGGGTCGTCTTCTCGCTACGTACTGTCTTCACGTTCACGGGTGGAACCCCCTAAACCTGGGCTCTTTGGGAAGCAGCTCAAGCTACTCCCAGTAGACGCCCCCGTCTCCCTGAGCCTGCTGGAAGATACGGGGGTCTTGTGTCTGGGCACAGCCGACGTTGTCCACATCCAGGTAGCAGAAGTGGCCCTGGGAACTCACTTCCCAGATGTTCCAGCCCACGCCGTATGCCTTTTGAATGGTATCCCGGCCGGTATAGGTCCAACCGACCCAGTGGGTGCTACCCCAAGCGTCCGCCTTCGGCGTGGCCGTGATCCACTTTCCGTCTTCGCACCAGCCGATGCGCTGGTAGTACCGCCACATCTTCTTCCCGAAGACGTTCTTACCCCACTTCTCGACCGTGTGCTCCCAGCAGTTGGCGGCAGTGCGAGCCGAGTTCAGCTCTTCCTTCGTCGCCGGAACGCCACTCTTCTTCGCGATCTCCGCGTACTGCCCGGCGCTGATACTCCGCGGACCCGAGATCTCAGTGCTGCCGACCGCGACAACCTTGGCTTCTTTCGGGACCTCGTCAGAGGGGGAGCTCTGCGCGACCGCCGGTGCCGTCAGGGCGGCGGCGCCCATCAGGGCCGCGACTGCGACCATCACGAATCTGCCGACTAACGGTCTTCTATCGTGCACGTTTTCTCCTTGGGTTCCTGACTGTGTGGTGCAGGAGTTACGCGAAGGCTTCGCGCTTCCCTGGTGCGTGCAGATGCCAGACTCACAGGACAGGCTGAACGTTCGATAAACGCCCTGATGGTGACAGAGTTCCAAAGAGAAGAACGTGATCCCTCTGGGTGCAGAAAGGGATCGGCTGAACGTACTGGATCACGAGTCCACTTCGATCAATGGCGACGTCACCACACCTTCAAAAACACGCTCTGAGCTCGCACGCCGGATCACACGTACCCCCGCAGCCGCTTACTGGCACAACACCTGCTACCAGGCTGCCGGGAAGAGAACTCCGTCCCCAGGGCGGGCAGTCAGGAAACAAGGAAAGGAACAAAGCCATGATCAGGACCTATGAGACCAACGGCGGAGACGGACTGCCCGGAGAGCCCGCACCCCCGCCGCCTCCGCCCACCCCGGACGGCGGCCCCGGCGTTCCCAACCCGCCCAAGTCCGCCGTCTAAGCAGTGGCCATGAACGCACACCAGGAGCGCCCCGGTCGTACAGAGCTGGGGCGTGCCCTCATGTCTGGCGGCGCCCTCTCCTCGGACTGGGTGCCCGCGTATGCCAAGGTCCCGCGCTCCGCGTTTCTGCCTGACCTGATGTGGCCGTTCGACATGGAGGCGGGCCACAGCGTCCCCGTGTCGAAGACGAATGCCCCCAGGCTCTGGCAGAGCTACGCCGACGCTGACGTACCGATCGTCACCCAATGGGACGACGGCCAGCACACGGGCAACAGGCCGGGCATGGTGTCGACCTCTTCCGCGTCCATGCCGAGCGTGGTGTTCCGGATGCTGCGGGACCTCGGCGCAGAACCGGGGCATCGCGCCCTGGAGATCGGTACGGGCACCGGCTGGAACGCCGCGCTGCTCGCGCATCGCTTGGGCGCTGAGAACGTCGTCACGGTCGAAGTGGACGCGGCCGTTGCCGACACGGCGAGAACGGCCCTCGCGCGGTATGGGCTCCCCGTCCGGGTCGTCCGCGGCGACGGCTTCAAGGGCTACCCTGAAGGAGGACCGTACGATCGGATCATCGTGACATGCGGATTCAGGACCATCCCGTACGCATGGGTGTCGCAGTGCCAGCCGGGCGCGGTCATCGTGGCCCCCTGGGGGACGCACTACGGCAACGGCGACGCCGTGGCCCGCCTGTCCGTCGCCGACGACGGACAGAGCGCGGCAGGCCCCTTCACAGGTCCAGTCGAGTTCATGAAGGCACGAGCCCAGCGCCTGACATCCGTCGTGCACTCCGAGTACGTCACGGACAACGCGGCCGCCCGTGAGAAGTCGTCCACCACGCTCACGGAGGACGACTTCCTGGGGGCAGACCGGTTCAGCCCCCAGCGCTTCGCGGTCGGGCTCAAGCTCCGCGACTGCGTACACATCATCGCGGACAAGCGCGACGGAGCACGGCCCGTCTGGCTCTACGGGCTCACCGACCGGTCATGGGCGTGCGCGCTGTTCAGCGACGGCGACGCCACGCAGGTATGGCAGTCCGGCCCCCGCAAAGTGTGGGACGAAGCGGAAGCGGCGTACCGATGGTGGGCAGAAAAAGGCAAACCCGGATACGCCCGCTTCGGTCTCACCGTCACAGCGGAAGGGCAGCGCGCCTGGGTCGACGATCCGTCCGACTCGTGGCCGGTCTGACACCTCAGCGGCTCCGCCCGTACCTGACTCGGGGCTGACTGCTCGATGAGGTGGTCGGCAGTGGCCTTGAGGTGCTGCGTAAGATCGCAGACCCGCGATGTTCCGAACGAGATCTATGCACGGCTGCTGCATACAGCGCGATGGGTCGGAGTCGGCTGACCTACCGGGCTGTTCGGTGGCGCTGCTGCCACGAAACGGTGGCAGCAGCGCCACCGTGCGGGACGGCTGCCAAGGGCTTTCCGCAGAGGGGAACGACGCGCGCACGGACGGGCGCAGCCGCTGGCATCAGCCGGCGGCGCGCACGGCCCGGAGCGGCTGGCTCTGGCGTTTGGGCGGTGCGGTCTCGTACAGCGGAACGGTGATCTCGGGCAGTTCGCCGGACTCGATGCGCTCGGCGGCGTCTTCGATCGCTTCCTCCAGTTCTTCTTGGGAGGCGTAGGAGGCGATGTAGGGATGGAGGTAGTAGGTCCGGTACTTGCGGTCCTTCGGTCTCAGTACGAGGTTCCGGCTCTCCAGCAGTCCCATTGCGGTGTTTGCGGAGTTCCGTGACAGGCCCACGCGGGCCCCCAGCTCGGCCTGGGAGGCGTTCACCTCGCCGCCGGGCTCCTGGCGCTCGATGAGGGCGCTCAGCAGCTCCATGGCGGCCTTGGTGAGGTCCAGCCGGTACAGCATTCCGAAACCGGCGCTCGCCTGGATCAGCATGCCCGCCCCTCCTCGTCGGCCCTTTTATCTTCATCTTCCCCGTCTTCGACAGCGAGCTCCAGCTGGACGCTGCGCGGTGGCGGTGGGGCGTTCAGGGCAGGGAAGACGTCTTCTGGAAGCTTCCCGTCCTTGTCTCGCAGGGAGTCCAGGATCTCGCGCTGCACGTCTCCGTTGCCCTCGAACCCGAGCATCGGGTTCACGAAGACCAGCCCATTGTCCACGCGCTGGATCATGTGCCACTGCTCCAGGCGGCCGATCGCGCGGGTCACGTTCGACCGCTCCACGCCCAGTTTGTCAGCGATCTTCTTGTGGGTGGCGCGCAGCCAGCCCTCGCGCTGTCGGCCGATGCACCACAGCAGGACCGCGGACTGGATCGGCGACATGCCGTGTTGGGCGATGAGCACGGCCAGCACGTCGGCGAGGAAATCGTTGGACACCACGCTGTAGCCGGACCGCCCGTACATGTCGTGCGGCGCGCGGTACGTGTACCGGACACTGACGTCCATCTGCTGTACGGGCCGCTTGCGGGTGGGCGGCTTGATGTCCTTGCCCAGCCGGGAGGACAGAGTCTCGCGGAAGGCGCTGTCGCCACCGGGCTGCACGGCGGTGATCCGGCCCTTGCTGCGGCCGGTGGTGGGGCGCTTGGGCTGGCGGGGCATCGACGGTGGTCCTGTCCTCGATCTTGGGCGTTGCACCGGACACTAGCAGTTGTTCAAGCTCAGTTGGCAGATTTGTACATCCTGGCGTGGCTCTTTGGTGTCGACACCGACACAACGGATCCGAGGCGTGACCTCTAGAAACCAGCTCTCACCAGCAGTGTTCGTTATTTGTACAAGCAGGCTTGGCATATCTGGGTGTTGGTGTGGCACCACGGACACATTTCTGCAGGTCGATGTGTCAGCGCCGACACATCGTCTTTCGCGAAATCCCAGGTCAAAGCCGGTTTTCCGCGAGGGCCCTCTTTTCCTCAAGACGCACGCGCGCGAAGGCGACACCAGGGCCTCGGGCTCGTGGCGCGCCCCCGCTACCGACGGCACCAACCACGAGTAGCTGGCAGTGCGCCGGCACTCCGACCCTCCGGTCTGCGGCCGCCACCCGGTTTGTATCCCCACCGCCCCCGCGCAGGCCCCCTTGCCCGCAGGCGGCTCATCCCGCCACGGGCCTCCGGAAGAGGCTGAAGGCTCACGACGGAGCCGCATGCGTAAGCAGCTTCCTGCAATACCTCGGGCAGGGGCTCGTGGTTGAGGTGGCTTCGCGTGCGGCTCCGATGGCCCGGTGCGGACCGTAGGCGGTACCAGCGGCTCTGAGTCTCGGGCGGTACCGGCCGAGACGTTCAAAAACGAGGAGGCGTGGCCGGTGCCGGTGGGTGGTTCCGTCGTACGGCCTGGCGGCCGTACGACTCCTGTACCTCCGCACGCTGAATTCCAACACACGCATACCTGGGTTTCTGTTCTATTGCTGAGCAATATGGTGGGGTGATATACCGGTGCAGATTCGACGATGTTATCGTGGCACGCTCGGGAGTTTGGTTGCACAGTCTGGTTGGATGCTGCCCAGTTTCGCTTAACGTGAGCATCCGGGTACAGGGGGAGAGTTAGGGCGGAGCGCAGCGGAGCCCGTCACTACGGTAAATCTGTGGGGCCGTCCCCTTGACGGCCCCACAGATTCCAGGCGGACAAGGGGACGAGAGGAATCCCAGTCACTACACAGGCCAGCCATGATGCGCACCTGCTGTCGGCAGCGTCAGCACCCGCGCTTGCGCGGGTGCGCACAATTCGCGCAAGCGCGAATTGCTACCACTGTAAAAATTCCGCAAGCGGAATTTTCTGTTTCCCCGCTTGCGGGGAAACAGGCGAAGCGTCAGCGGAGCCCAGCCCGGAGCGAAGCGGAGGGCG